>CALFNI010000578.1 GCA_937902695.1 uncultured Rhodanobacteraceae bacterium | reverse complement strand
CGCTGCAGAACCTCGACGTCACGTTCGCGATCGACCGCGGCGGCCTCGTCGGTCCCGACGGCCCGACGCACGCGGGCAGCTTCGATCTTTCGTACCTGCGCTGCATTCCGAACATGCTCGTCATGGCGCCGGCCGACGAAGACGAGTGCCGCAAGATGCTGACGACAGGATTCCTGCACGACGGCCCTGCCGCCGTGCGCTATCCGCGCGGCAGCGGCACCGGCGCCGCCGTGCAGAAGGAGCTGGCTGCGCTGCCGATCGGCAAGGCCGACGTGCGGCGTCGCGGCGGCGGCATCGCGATCCTCGCGTTCGGCGCGATGCTCGCGCCCTGTGCGCGCGTCGCCGACGCGCTCGACGCGACGCTCGTCAACATGCGCTTCGTGAAGCCGCTCGACGAAGCGCTGCTGCTCGATCTCGCGCAGACGCATGCGGCGTTCGTCACCGTCGAGGACAACGCGATCGCCGGCGGCGCCGGCAGCGGCGTCGCGGAGCTGCTGGCGGCACACGGCGTCACGCTGCCGGTGCTGCAGCTCGGCCTCGCCGACGGATTTCTCGATCACGGCAGCCGCGAGGAACTGCTCGCGCAGGCCGGGCTCGACGCGCCCTCGATCGAGCACGCGATCCGCGCGCGCTTCGAAGCGTTCATGCCGGCGTCGAGCCTGCGCAGCGTAAGCTGAAAAAAAAAGCCCCCGGCTCGGGGTGCGAACCGGGGGCTGCTCCTCCCCACGTCCCTGCGCCGTCCTGGCGGTGCCCTCCTCCAAGGGCGTCGTCCCTGCCGCTGCCTCTTGCAGCGGTGTGTGCCGGTCGCCCGGCACGCGGCGCTCACGCGCGGCATCATCGGGGCTGAAAGAACCGGAGCCTGGACTCCGGCGGTGGGAGCGCCATGCGCGCTGCCTGACCGCGACGACAGCATCGCGCTTCGGATCGCCCCATTCCGCGGCGTGCTTGTCGACACGCGTGCGCGCCAGCGCACGACGCAACTGCCAACTGGCTCACACGCGCGGCGGACATCGCTCGCACACGGGCTCCGCGAGCCTCAATGCAGCGCGCTGAGGTCCATGTCGGCCGAGCAGACGACGACGTCGTCGAGGTAGCCGCAACGGTCGAGGTCGGCGCCGTGCGCGTGCAGGAATGCGCCGGTTTCCTCGGTGCTGCGGTAGAGATGAAGCACGCCGGGCTCGCCGATGTTCGCGGCGGCATCGGCCGTTTCGCGCTCGCAGTCCTTGGTGAATCGGGCGAGGTAGGCGCTGTTGGTCGCGATGTTGCGCTCGGCCGCGATCCAGTCGATTTCGATGCCGCGGAACTTCGTGCCGGGCACGCCCCAGCCGAACAGGCCGCCGCATTCGAACGACGGATACTGGAAGATGCGCCGGTGCGCTTCGATCAGTCGCGTCCATTCGGCGCGATGGATCGACGACGGCGCCGCGCTCGCGCTGACGAGCCTGACACCGCGCTGCATCGGCCAGACGTCGGCGATTTCGAGCACGGCGGCGATCACGAGGATCGTGCGCGCGCGCCTCGCGCCGTAGCGCGCGAGGATCGCGACGATCGTCGCCGCGAGCAGCGCATACACCGCGACCCAGACGAAGCGCCCCGAACCGCGGAACTGCGACAGCGCGTGCAGCAGGACATCCGGAATCGGCAGCGTCAGCTCGTGCGTGCCGAAGCCGACGCGCTGCGAGACGGCGAGGATCAGCGTCAGCACGAGTAGCGCGAACAGCACCGCGTGCCTGCCGAGGTTCGCACGCCAGTGCTTCAGTGCCGGCAGCGCGAGCACGCAAAGCAGCAGCATGCCGGCGCCGAGATACGCGCCGCCCTCCCACTGGTTCGTGCCCGGAATGACCGGAAACGCCGTGTGCAGCAACTGGCCCGCCAGCGTGTTCGGGAACGGAATCCAGGGCGACAGCAGGTTCAGCGAATAGAGACCGTAGTCGTCGAAGCCGCCCTTCGTCGCGCTGAAGAACCCGCCGACGAGCATCAGCACGAGCGCGAGCGCCGCCATCGAACCGAAGCACGCCAGCACGAAGCGGACGTCGATGCGCCGCTCGCGCCACTGGTCGAGAATCGTCGCCGCGATGACGACGCCGCACATCAGCGTGAGATACGGATGCACGAGCAGCGTCAGCGGCGCCAACAGGCAAAGCGCGATCCACTGGCGCCGGCGCAGGCCTTCGCGCTTCGCGCGCACGTAGCCCTCGAGCGCGAGCAGGATCAGGCCCTGTGCCATGAGGCCGGCCTGCCCGAAGCGCAGCATCACGATCGGCACGTAGCAGAACAACGCCACGCCAGCGACGTGCGCGAGCGGATCGACGACACCGAGCACGCGCAGCAGGCGCGACGCGGCGACGGCTTGCAGCAGCAGACAGAACGCAACCCAGAGCCCGGTGTATATCGGCGGGCGTTTGTCCGGCGTCGACGTCATCGTGTAGACGGCCTTCGCCGGCAGCGCCAGCAAGGGCAGGCTATCGGACAACATGACGTTGCCGCCTTCGGGATAGTGATACGTCGCGATGTCGAAGACCGGAAAGCGCCAGCCGTCGCGCGCGTAGTAGAACCAGCCGATCTCGCCCTTGGCGACATCGCCGACCGGCGCGTCCCAGTAGGGACCGTTGCCGACCACGTAGGCCGGATCGAGCGTCAGCGCCGCGAAGGCGATTCCGAAAGCCCAGCCGATCCAGACGCCGGGCGAACGCACGCGCGGCGCTGCGGCCGTGCGCATTGCAACGTCTGCCTGCATGGTGTCCCCTCCACCAGGCCCGAAGTATAGACGCGTCTCAGCCGCGCTTCGTGCCCAGCGTAACGCGTTCGTGGCCGCCCTCGTCGCGGATGCTCGCGATGCTTTCGAATCCTGCGGCGTCGAACAGCGCGCGGACGCGCACGGCCTGATCGAAGCCATGCTCGAGCAGCAGCGCGCCTTCGTCGGCGAGATGCGCCGGTGCATCGGCGACGATGCGACGGATCGCGTCGAGGCCATCGGCACCCGATGCGAGCGCCGGCATCGGCTCGAAGCGAAGATCGCCCGCGGCGAGATGCGCATCGCCGGCCGCGATGTACGGCGGGTTCGAGACGATCACATCGAAGCGCGCGTCGCCCACCGCGGCATACCAGTCGCCTGCGGCGAACGCGACGTTGCCGATCGCGAGCCGCTCCGCATTGCCGCGCGCGACGTCGAGCGCCGCCGTGCTCGAATCGGTCGCCGTGACGTGCGCGAGCGGACGCTCGCGCGCGAGCGCGAGCGCGACCGCGCCCGAACCCGTGCCGAGGTCGGCGATGCGAACCGGGCGATCGCGCGGAATGCGCGCCAGCGCGCGCTCGACGAGCAGCTCCGTTTCATGGCGCGGGATCAGCACGTCCGGCGTCACCGCAAGATCGAGCGACCAGAACTCGCGACGGCCGGTCAGGTACGCGATCGGCTCGCCACGCTCGCGCGACGCGACGAGCCGCTCGAACGCCGCGCGTTGCCGCGCGTCCGGCTCGCCTTCGGGCCACGCATAGAGATGCGCGCGCGACGCGCCGAGCGCATGCGCGAGCAGCAGCTCGGCTTCGAGCCGCGCATCCGCGCCGCCGATGCGCTGCGACGCCATCGCCAGCAGATCGCGCACGGTCACGGCAGTGGTGCCGTCGCGGCCGGCGCGTCGACGACGGGCTTGCGCCGCACGGCTCGCCAGTAGCCGCCCTTGGTCCATGCCGCGAATCCGCGGCGCAGCCAGCCGACGACCGCGTTCGCCAGCCAGAGCGCCCAGGCGAGCATCGCGATCTTGTAGACCCAGAGCGGCACGCTGACCGCGCTCGCTTCGGGCAGCGCGTCGGCGCTCAGATCGGCGAACCAGCGAAGGCTCTGCGGCTGCGATCCGTGTCCCGCGACGTGCATGTCCGGCGTGCCCAGCAATCCCTGCGGGATCGCCGCAGCGAGGCAGACGAGCGCGATCAGCGTCAGCGCGGCGAGCGCGACCTGCGCGACGTCGAACCATGCCGCCGAGGACGGCATCGGACCACGCTCGCGCCAGTCGAGCGCGAAGAGCCATGCGACGACGACGCCGAGCGCAATCCACGAGAACGTCGAGAAGCCGACGGCGAGCAGGATCCACTGCGTCAGCGTCAGCGTCGTCCGCCGCGTGCGCGCAAGCGCATACGCAACCAGCAGCATCACGACCAGCTCGCTCCAGTACAGCACGGCGGGACCTTCGGTCGGTCCACCGGTTGCCAGCAGCCAGCGGTCGGCCGGAAGGTCGATGCCGAGATCGACGTTCGCGGCCGGCATGCCGAGCGCGACAGCCGGCGTGCGCGTCACGAAGGCTGCGCCTTCCGGCTCGCGGAAGCGCACTTCGAACGTCTGCTGCCCGGGCACCAGCGGCAGGCTCAGCTTGCCGTCGCGCGGGCGAAGGTTCAACGCTTCGGCGTCGCGCGCGACATGCGTGACCTCCGCGTCGCCCGGCAACGTGATGGCGTGCTCGCCGCCCCGGCTCGCGCGAATCGTCAGCGTCAGCACCGCTTCGGACGCACGCTGTCCTGCGCCGAGCACGAGGACCGCGTGATCGATCGCGCGCGTCGCGCCTTCGGCCGCGGGCGGCCGCGCGATCCGGAGCGTCAGCGTCTCGCCGGGCAGCGGATCGAACTCGAAGCGGCGATAGTCGGTCTTGTCGTCCGACGTATCTGCCGAGACCGGCACGCCGTTCGCCTCGACGTGCCAGATCGGGCTCGCGATCACGCGCCAGACTTCGGCGCGGTCGGTCAGCGCCGGCGCGGTCAGCGTCAGCGTCTCGCCCTTGTCGAGCGTGCTGCTCCACTGCGCGTTCGGTACGCCATCGGCGATCGCGGCGATGACGTTGCTGCCTTCGGTGCGGACGTCCGCCGTCGAGACGTGCTCGCCGGCGAGCGTCGGCACCGATACCGTGAAGCCGCCGTCGTTCGGCGCGAGGCGCCGCACGACCGTCGAAACGCCCCAGTCGAGGCCGAGCGTGATGTCGCGCTCGACGCGCACGAACGGCGCGAACTGCTGCCCGCTCGCCGCAGCGCCGCTCGCGCCGGCGCCGAGCGAGCGCGCGAGCGAAAGCGTCTCGGTCAGGAGATGGCTGTCGCCGATGCCGCTCGCCTGCCAGCCGTCGCCGGCGAACCCGATGCGCATCGGCCGCGCCGGAAAGCGGAGCGCGACCTTGTCCTGCGTCGCCGCGTACACGAGCTCGATGCGGTGCACGCCGCGCGCCAGCGCGACGTGCAGCACGCCCTGGTCGCGTGCGAACGCATCGAGCGCAGCGCCGTCGAGCGTCGCGCTGCGCATCGCGAGCGAGCCCGCAGAATCGGGCAGCGGAAAAGCGACCGTCGCCGCCGCGTGCGCCTCGAGCGCAACGTGGACTTCGTCGCCGCGCGCGCTGACGTCGACGCGCGCGAGACTCGCGCAATCGGGCGCGCACGCAGGCGGCTCGACCAGCGCCGTGCGCAGCTGCGTCAGCAGTTCCTCGGGCGGAAACGCCTGCGCGCGCGCGGGCGAAGCGGCCGCGAGCGCGAGCACGCACGTCGCGACGCCGGCCGTCGCGCGCGCGATGCTCGGCGGCTTCGGCCATTCCCCACGCGCGAGTCGCACGATCAGGAAGGCGAGCAGCGCAGCCATCGCGATGCGAAGCACGCGCACGAGCCACGGCGGCGCGATGACGAATCGCACTGTCTGCGTCGCGGTCACCGGGCCGCTCCATTCGAGCCGGTAACGCGCGCCGGTGGACCAGCCGGGCTCGCCCGCGCCGGTCTGCGTGACGGTCGACTCGCTGAAGTGATCCATGGCGTCGGTTCGTCGCGTGTCCGTTGCCGCGACCGTCACCGTCTTCTGCTTCGGCCCCGCCCGGTGTCGGAAGCTTCCGGCCGGCGCTTCGACCCGCGGCGCC
>CALFNI010000577.1 GCA_937902695.1 uncultured Rhodanobacteraceae bacterium | reverse complement strand
TGGGGACTCGCGCTCGTCCCATTCGGGCTTTTCTCCAAGGTCGTGCTCGCCGATTCGATCTTCGCTCCGGTGGCCGAGCAGGTGTTCGCCACGGCGGCGTCCGTCTCGGCGACCGACGCCTGGGCCGGCGTGCTCGGCTTCTCCGGCCAGATCTACTTCGACTTCAGCGGCTACTCGCTCTGCGCGATCGGCCTCGCGCTCTGTTTCGGATTCGAGTTCCCGGACAACTTCCGCTACCCGTACGCGGCGCGGGGCTTCTCCGACTTCTGGCGGCGCTGGCACATCACGCTGTCGACCTGGCTTCGCGACTATCTCTACATCCCGCTCGGCGGCAGCGCCGAGGGCCGCGCGAAGACGTATCGCAACCTCATGCTGACGATGCTGCTCGGCGGGCTCTGGCACGGCGCGTCGTGGATGTTCGTGGCCTGGGGCGGCCTCCACGGCGCCTATCTCGCCATCGAGCGGGCACTGCGCGGCCCGCGCGCACGCGGGTCGACGCCGACGTCGGGCGGCGTTGCGCTCCCGCTCGCGACCTTCCTCGTCGTCACGCTGACCTGGATTCCGTTCCGCGCGCCCGATGCCGCGACCGCCGGCCAGATGCTCGCCGCCCTCTTCCGCTTCGGCGCCGCGAACACGGTCGCGCCGACGCCGATGCTGCTCGCCTACGCTACGATGCTTGCGACGCTGGCCTGGCAGCACCGGCAGCGCGACCGGTCGCTGGAGCAATGGTTCGGCGGTCTCGGCCGCGCCGGGCAGGTCGGCGCGCTGGCCGCGTGCCTCATCGCGCTCTTCCTCTGCTCCGGAGGCGACGAACGTGCCTTCATCTATTTCCAGTTCTGACCCGATCGGCGGCGACACCGCGTTCCGCCGCATGCCGCGGATCGACGCGCGCGTGCCGCTCGTCGTGCTTGCACTGCTCGCCGCCCTCATCGCCACGATGGAGCTTCGCCTCGCCGCGCACGGCATACGCCCGACTGCCGTCGACAGCGAAGCGCTGTGGGTGCGCGAACGCGCGCGCGCGAGCCGGCTCGGCGATCGCGCGGTCATCCTGGTCGGCGCATCGCGAATCCAGACCGGGATCGATCTCGACGTGCTGCGCGCCCGCACCGGCCTCGCGCCGGTCCAGCTCGCGATCGATGGCAGCTCGTTCGTGCCGGTGCTCGACGGGCTCGCGCGCGATCCGTCGATCCGCGGCACCGTGATCGTCGGCTTCATCGACTCGAGCCTCGATGAGCCGCGCAACGCCGGTGCGACCGCGGACCGCTACGAAGCCCGTTTCGAAGCAACCGACGACTGGACCACGACGTTCTCGTTCGACACGATCGAGGGCGGGCTCACCGACGCCGTGCGCAGCCGGCTGCGCAGCTATGCCGACGGCGCGCGGCCGCTGACGTCGCTGCGGACGCGCATCCTGTCGGATGCGAGCCCGCAATATGCGATCTTCCTCGCCGATCGCTCGCGCCTCGCCGACTACAGCCAGCTCGATCGGCGCGTGACCTACTACAGCCGCGTCGTGCGCGAGCTCGACCCCCGGATCTCGTTCCCCGCGGGGACGGATTTTCGCGCGGTCGAAACCGAGCTCGCGCAGCGCATCGACGCGCTCGAGCCCGCGCCAGCGGAGGCCTACGCGCGCAATGCGGAGGCGGTCGTCGCGGACGCAGCGAAGATCGAGGCGCGCGGCGGACGCGTCTATTTCGTCGTGATGCCAACCTATGGCCTCATGACGCGAATGGAGGAGAAACGCCATCCGCGCGCGGCCTTCTGGGACCGCTTCGCCGCCGCGCCGAACGTGCGCGCGGTGCATTTCGAGGACGTGCCGGCGATGAAGGCGATTGCCGTGCCGGACGGCTCGCACATCGATTACCACGACCGCGCCGCGCTCACCAACGCGATGCTCGACGCGCTCGGGAAGTAGCCCCCGCTCAGGGCGCCGCGCGCAACGCCGCGATGCGCTCCGGAATCGGCGGATGGCTGCGCAGGAACCGCGCGATGCCGCCCTCGCCCGTGATCCCGAACGCCTGGATCGCCTTGGGCAGCGTCGACTGTCCGTCGTCGCCGCCGAGCCGCTGCAATGCCGAGATCATCGAGTCGCGGCCGGCGAGCCGTGCGCCGCCGGCATCGGCGCGGAACTCGCGCCAGCGCGAGAAGGCCATGACGACCAGCGAGGCCAGGAAGCCGAGCGCGATCTGCAGCACGATCACGATGCCGAAGTAGGCGAAGCCGCCGCCGGAGTCGCGGTTGCCGCTGATCGCGCGGTCGACGAGCGTGCCGATCACGCGCGCGAGGAAGATCACGAACGTGTTCAGCACGCCCTGGATCAGCGCCATCGTCACCATGTCGCCGTTGGCGACGTGCGTGATCTCGTGGCCGAGCACGGCATCGACCTGCTCTCGGTCCATCGATTGCAGCAGGCCGCTCGACACGGCGACGAGCGCGCTGTTCTTGCTCATCCCGGTCGCGAACGCGTTCATTTCGGGCGCATCGTAGATCGCGACTTCGGGCATGCCGATGCCGGCCTTCTCGGCATGGCTGCGCACGGTGCCGAGGAGCCAGGTCTCGGTCGGATTCCGGGGCTCCGTGATGACCTGCGCGCGCACCGACATCTTCGCGATCCATTTCGACATCGCGAGCGAGATGAACGAGCCGCCCATGCCCATGACCGCCGCCATCACGAGCAGCGCCTCGAGATTGAGGCCGCCGCGGTTGTACGCGTAGACGTCGATGCCGGTGATCTTGACGACGATCGTCAGGAGCACCATGACCGCAAGGTTGGTCAGGAGGAAGAGCGCAATGCGCAGCATGGAAGCCTCGATCGATGGGAGTTGCGAGTCCGAATCTGGGTACACTCGCCTGAATTGAAAGGGTAGCGCGCGCCGGACCGCGCCGCGAGCACGCCTCTTCTGACAGCGACGCGGGCGGCAGGGTTCGCGCCACCGCGATTCCGCCCAGCGACCGACGTCCGACACCGCCTCCGAATGAAATCTCCCTCGCCCGCCTATCGCGGCCGCTTCGCGCCCTCGCCGACCGGGCGGCTCCATTTCGGCTCGCTCGTCGCGGCGGTCGGCAGCTGGCTCCTCGCGCGTGCGGCGCGTGGCTGCTGGATCGTGCGTGTCGAGGATCTCGATCCCGCGCGCGAGGTCGCCGGCGCCGATGCCGCCATCCTTTCGACGCTGGCCGCGTTCGGCATGGTCTCCGACGAGCCGGTGATTCATCAGAGCCGGCGCACGGCGACCTACGCCGGCGCGCTCGCGCGACTCGAAGCACGCGATGCCGTCTATCCGTGCTGGTGCAGCCGCAGCGATCTCGAACCGTTCGGCGGCATCCATCCCGCGACGTGCCTCGCCGCGCGCGATGCGTCGCGCGAACCGGCATGGCGCGTGCGCGTGCCGGCGCGCACGATCGCATTCGACGATGCGATCCAGGGCCGCGTCGCGCAGGAGCTCGCGCGCGAGGTCGGCGATTTCGTCCTGCGCCGCGCCGACGGCTGGTTCGCATACCAGCTCGCAGTCGTCGTCGACGATGCGGCGCAGGCAATCACCGACGTCGTCCGCGGCGCCGATCTCGTCGATTCGACGCCGCGCCAGATTTTCCTGCAGGAACTGCTCGACCTGCCGCGCATGCGCTACGCGCACCTGCCGCTCGCGCTCGACGCGGCCGGACGCAAGCTCAGCAAGCATGAGCGTGCGATCGCCGTCGATGCCGACGATCCGCTGCCGGCTCTGCGCGCCGCACTCGCATTCCTCGGACAGCGGCCGACGTCGGAGCGCACCGTCGCCGCGACGCTCGCGGCGGCGCTGGACGCGTTCGATCCGGCGTGCATTCCGGCAGGCCCGCACGCGCCGACGCCGTTTGCCGCGCTGCGGAAGGAACTTTCATGAGGCCGCGGGCACAATCGATCGCGGCTCGCTTCACTTGAGCACATCAGGCCCGCACACAACAAGGAGAAAGGCATGACGACGCGCGTGGCATTGGTTACCGGCGGAACCGGCGGCATCGGCACGGCGATCTGCAGGGAGCCTGCGAGCCAGGGGCACAAGGTCGCGACTAAACTCGGAGACGAAGCAAAAACGAAGTCTTGG
>CALFNI010000576.1 GCA_937902695.1 uncultured Rhodanobacteraceae bacterium | reverse complement strand
GGCCGACAGCTACTGGATGGGCGGGCTCTGGCAGGACTATCTCGCCGAGATCGCTGCCGAGCGCAAGATCGATGCGGCGGCGATCAGCGACGACATCGCGCATTACGGCGAGCGCGTCGCGGCGCACCAGGGCGATCTTGCCGGGCTCGCGCTCGAGCAGAAGCTCGTCGATCAGCTGGCGACGCGCGAGGATGCGCGCAAATACCTTCGCGACAAGGGCGTCGCCGACGGCGACGGCAGCTTCCGCCAGGTCGATTTCAAGAGTTACCTCGCGATGCTGCCGCCGGAGGCCCTGTCGCATTTCGGCTCGCAGGTTGCCGTCGTCGTCGCGCAGGGCGAGATCGTTCCCGGCGAGCAGCCGCCCGGCATGATCGGCGGGCGCTCGACCGCGCAGCTCGTGCGCATGGCGCGCGAGGACGATCGCGTGAAGGCCGTCGTGCTCCGCGTCAACTCGCCGGGCGGCGATGCGTATTCGTCCGAGCTGATCCGGCGCGAAGTCGCCGCGACGCGCGCCGCCGGGAAGCCGGTCGTCGTCTCGATGGGCGATGTCGCCGCGAGCGGCGGCTACTGGATCTCGATGGACGGCGACGAGATCTGGGCCGAGCCGACGACGATCACCGGCTCGATCGGGATCTTCGGCCTCGTCATGACGATCCCGGACACGCTCGCGAAGATCGGCGTGCACACCGACGGCGTCGGCACGACGCCGCTCGCGGGTTCGTTCGACATCCGCCGGCCGCTCTCGCCGGAGATCGAGGCGATCCTCAACAGCGTCATCAGGCACGGCTACGACGAGTTCATCGGCAAGGTCGCCAAGGCGCGCAAGCGCACGCCGGCGGAAATCGACGCGATCGCGCAAGGGCGCGTCTGGAGCGGGAGCCAGGCGAAGGAGCGCGGGCTGGTCGACAAGCTCGGCGGGCTCGGCGATGCGATCTCGGCAGCCGCCTCGCGCGCCAGGCTCGGCGGCAACTACGGCGTGCGCTACGTCGAGCGCGAGCCGAGCGCGTGGGAGCGCTTCATCATGAGCTTCGGCGACAGCCAAGCCATGGTGCGGCTCGCGCGGAGCGTCGGATTCACGCTGCCCTCGTCATGGGTCGACCGGAACGAGATCGCCGAGATCAGCGGGATCCTGCAGACGCTTCAAGGCAAGCGCTACGGCGCGTTCGCGCACTGCTTCTGCGAGCTCCGCTAACCGCCACGATTCTCGTCGTCCCCGCGGAAGCGGGGACCCAGCGCCTTTCAGGCGCCTGAAGGAAACCAAAGCCACCAGGTTCCCGCTTTCGCGGGAACGACGAGCGGGTGCTTTGAGGTCAGCGCAACGACGCGTTGATCTTGTCGAGCGTCGCCGTGCCCGGACAAAGCTCGTTCGCCCCGAGCCGGTTGAACGGCGCCGCGATCGTGTTGAGATGCTGATGCATGTCGCGCGCCTTGCGGTCGACGTACAGCAGCCCCGTCACGACTTCGCCGCGTGCCTGGTGCTCGTGGATGAAGTTCATCGCGGCGATGCGGTCGCCGGGATCGTAGCTGGCCGACAGCTTGCGCAGCTTCAGTGTGCTGCCGTCGTGCTGCTCGACCTCGAGCGCTTCGCCCTCCGGATATTCGACCGCGATCTCGGCGCGCGGCGGGATCACGTCGAGCCGGTTCACGGCTTCGTTGTGCTGGCGCACGTAGTCGTAGCTTTTCGTCGAGCCGGCGTGGTTGTTGAACGCGACGCACGGGCTCACGACGTCGATGAACGCGGCGCCGCGGTGCGAGATCGCGGCCTGGATGAGCGGCACGAGCTGCTGCTTGTCGCCCGAGAATCCGCGCGCGACATACGTCGCGCCGAGCGAGAGCGCGAGACTGACGAGATCGATCGGTGCATCGCTGTTGACGACGCCCTTCTTCGACACCGAGCCCTGGTCCGCCGTCGCCGAGAACTGGCCCTTGGTGAGTCCGTACACGCCGTTGTTCTCGACGATGTAGACCATGTTCACGCCGCGCCGGATCGCGTGCACGAACTGGCCGATGCCGATCGACGCCGAGTCGCCGTCGCCGGAGACGCCGAGGTAGATGAGATCGCGGTTGGCGAGGTTCGCGCCGGTCAGCACCGAGGGCATGCGGCCGTGCACGGTGTTGAAGCCGTGCGACTGGCCGAGGAAATAATCCGGCGTCTTCGAGCTGCAGCCGATGCCCGACAGCTTGGCGACGCGGTGCGGCTCGATGTCGAGCTCCCAGCAGGCCTGGATGATCGCGGCCGATATCGAATCGTGGCCGCAGCCGGCGCAGAGCGTCGAGATCTTGCCTTCGTAGTCGCGGCGCGTGAAGCCGATCTTGTTGCAGGCGAGCGCCGGGTGGTGGAGCTTGGGCTTGACGATGTACGTCATCGGGGCGCCTTCTGGCTCTGTTCGATCGCGTAGCCGAGGAGACCGATCGCGAACACGAGCGCCGACAGCGACCAGATCGTGAAGAAAACCGACGTCGACCGAGCGAGGTCCGGCATGAACGAGACCGCGAAGCGGAACACGAGCCCGACGAGCTCGGCGGCGAGCGCAACGACGAGCCAGATCGAGCGGCTCGTGCGCCAGAGCAGCGCGAGTGCCGCGATGACGATCAGCGCGATCACGGTCGGTGCAGCCTGTTGCAGCAACATTCCCATGAGCGTTCCCCTCAGGCAACCTTGTCGCGACCGACCGGCGCGAGCGCCGCCGCGCCCATGTGCTGGCCGATCGCGCCCGCGATGAAGCGCGCCGTGATCGGCGTGCCGTCGTAGTGCAGCACGGGCGTGAGGCGCGCGGGATCGATGCCGAACTCGTTGACGAGCAGCGAGCGGAGCTGTGCGTCGCGGTTCTGCTCGACGACGAACACGTGCTCGTGCGCCGCGATGAACTCGGCGATCGAATCGGCGAACGGGAACGCGCGGATGCGCAGCGTATCGACGTACAGGTGCGACTCTTCGAGCACGTCGATCGCCTCGCTCATCACGGGCGCCGTCGAGCCGAAGTAGAGCGCGCCGTATTTCGTGCGCTGCGCGGCCCTGCGCACGATCGGCTGCGGCGCGAGCGCCTTGGCGGTCTCGAACTTCCGCAGCAGCCGCTCCATGTTGTAGATGTAGTCGGGCCCGCGCTCGGAATAGCGCGCATACGGATCGCGCGACGTGCCGCGCGTGAAGTACGCGCCGCGCGAGGCGTGCGTGCCGGGATACGTGCGGTACGGAATGCCGTCGCCGTCGACGTCCTTGTAGCGGCCGAAATCCTTGCCGGCCTCGAGCTCCTCGGCGGTCATCACCTTGCCGCGGTCGTAGGTGCGCGATTCATCCCACGCGAACGGCCGCGTGAGGCGCTGGTTCATGCCGATGTCGAGGTCGGTCATGACGAAAACCGGCGTCTGCAGCCGGTCGGCGAGGTCGAGCGCCTCGGCGGCGAAGTCGAAGCACTCGTGCGGATCCTCGGGGAACAGCAGCACGTGCTTGGTGTCGCCGTGGGAGGCATAGGCGCAGGCGATCACGTCGCACTGCTGGGTGCGCGTCGGCATGC
>CALFNI010000575.1 GCA_937902695.1 uncultured Rhodanobacteraceae bacterium | reverse complement strand
CGAGAGTAACAGCAGCGTGACGATCGACGAGGTGTCGTCGCGACGCCGGATCGCCGGCCATAGCGCGCGGCCGACCAGCGTCAGCCAGAGCATCAGCCCGGCGAAGAGCCCGATCTGGAACACACGCCCGATGTCGACATATTCCCAGCCCTGGTGTCCGATCCAGAAGTTGGCCGCGAGGCCGAGCTTCTGCATGACGGCGAACCACTGGCCGACGAACGCGCCGACGACGACGAGCACGAGCGCGCCGAACAGCACGTTGACGCCGAGCCGCTGGAACTTCGGCTCGTGGCCCGAGATCGCCGGCGCGATGTAGAGCCCGGTGCCGAGCCACGCGGTCGCGATCCACAGCACCGCAAGTTCGGTATGCCACGAGCGCGACAGCGAATAAGGCAGCACGTTCGAAAGCGCGAGGCCGTAGAAATCGTGCCCTTCGACCTGATAGTGCGCAGTGATCGCGCCGAGCAGGATCTGCGTCAGGAAGAGCGCTATCACCAGCCAGAAGAACTTCGCGCTCGCAAGCATCGACGGCGTGACGACGAGATGCCGCAGCGGATCGAACGCGGGCGGCGTCGGCGCGGCGTCGTGCGTCGCGGTGCGCGCATGGTGCCAGGCGAGCAGCGCGATGCCGGCGATCAGGAACAGCACGCTGAATACCGTCCAGAGGAACGTCGACGGCGTCGGCGTGTTGCCGATGAGCGGATCGTACGGCCAGTTGTTCGTGTACGTCTTCGTGTCGCCCGGACGATCGGTGACGGCCGCCCACGCGGTCCAGAAAAAGAACGCGCCGAGCTTTTCGCGATGCTCGAGCGTGTCGACCGTGCCGTCGCGCATCGCATAGTCCCTGCGCAGCTTCGCCGTCGCCGGATCGTTGCCGAACAGGCTGACGTAGTGGGCGCCGACGTTTTCGATCGCGAGCGCGCGATCGTTCGACAGCGTGAGCGTGCGGGTCGTTGCGTCGTAGGTATTGGCGCGCATTTCGGCCCGCAGGCGTGCGGCGAGCGATTCGCGCGTCGCGGCGTCGAGTGCGGCATACGCCGAATCGTGGTCACGCCTCGCCCAGATCTCGAGCAGCGCCTCGGCCTCGCGGTGCAGCCAGTCGGCGCTCCAGTCCGGCGCGACATACGCGCCATGGCCCCAGATCGAGCCGAGCTGTTGTCCTCCGGTCGTCTGCCAGACGATGCGGCCGGTCTCGATATCGTCCCGGTCGAAGAGCAAAGCGCCGTTGGCGGCGACGACGCGCTCGGGCACGGGCGGCGCCGCGTGGTAGATCTCGCGGCCCATCCACAGCAGCACGGAAAACGACGCGATCAGGAGGAGGCTGAGCGACGTCCAGAGTCTTCGGTTCGAGGTCATGACGAGTCTCGCATCGGATGCGAGCGCATCCTCGCGGCGCGAGCGGCGCCCTGCCCTGACCTGGGTCAAGCGCGCGGCGGAATCTCAGCCGTGGACGATGTTGCGCGCGAGGTGCCTGAGCGCCGCGGCATCGGTCAGCACGACGTCGCGGCCTTCGACCGCAATCAGGCGCTGATCCTGGAAACGGCGCAGCACGCGGCTGACCGTCTCGGCGGCCAGGCGCAGGTAGTTCGCGATATCGCTGCGTGCCATCGAGAGACGCAGCGCGGTGTGCGAGAAGCCGCGCGCGGCGTAGCGGTCGGCGAGCCCGACCAGGAATGCCGCAAGGCGCTCGTCGGCCGAATGATCGCCCGCGAGCAGCGCCGCCTTGCCGATATCGGCGCTGAGCAACCGGAAGAGCTGCTGCTGCACACCGGGAAAACGCATCGCCAGCGTCGCCAGCGCCGGGAACGAGAAGCGGCAGACGTACGCGGTGTCGAGCGCGATCGCGTCGCACGGGTACTTGGCCGGATGGATCGCGTTGAGCCCGATCATCTCGCCGGGCAGATGGAAGCCGAGCACCTGCTCGCGGCCTTCGTCGTCGGTGAGCGACGTCTTCACGGTGCCGCCGCGCACGGCGTAGATCGCCCCGAAGCGGTCGCCGGCGTGGAAGATCCGCTGGCCGGACCGATACGGCCCGACATGCTCGACGAGGCAGTGCAGCTCGCCGAGCGCGGCCTTGTCGACGCCGTGCGGCACGCAGACCGAGCCGAATGCGCAGGTCGAGCAGAAGCGGAGCTCGTCGCCGTCGTCGGGCATGCGTGGCACGGGCGCGGCGTCCGAAATGGCCGCGCGGAGCGGCGCGTCCGCTGCGGCGATGAGCCTCGTGCGACGACGTTCGAGCACGAGCAGCGCCTCAGAGCGCCCTGGAGTAGCCCGGCGCGACGTCGCGCGGGCGCGAAAGGTACGCATCGAAGCACATCGCCACGACGCGCAGCAGCAGTCTGCCGCGCGCGGTCACCGCGATGCGCGTCGGCGACAGCACGATCAGGCCGTCTCCCGCGAGCGCGTGCAGCTGCACGATCTCGCGCGCGAAGTAGACCGTGAAGTCGATCCGGTGACGCGCCTCGAAGGCGCCGACCTCGATGACGCCGTCGCACATGATGCGCTGGATCGCGTCGGCGCGAATGCGGTCGTCGGCATCGAGCACGAGGCCGCGCGCGACCGGCAGGCGGCCGGCATCGAGCGCGGCGTAGTAGCCGACGATGTCCTTCGCGTTCTGCACGTAGGCATCGCCGACGCGGCCGATCGAGCTCATGCCGAGGCCGATCATGTCGCACGCGCCGTGCGTCGAATAGCCCTGGAAATTGCGTTGCAGCGTGCCGTGCTCCTGCGCGCGCGAAAGCTCGTCGCCGGGCAGCGCGAAGTGATCCATGCCGATGTAGCGGTAGCCGGCTTCGGTCAGCATCCGGATCGTGAGGCCGAGCAGCGCAAGGCGCTCGGCGGCGTTCGGCAGCTCCGCGGCGTCGATCCGCCGCTGCGCCTTGAAGCGCTCCGGCAGATGCGCGTAGCCGTATGCGGCGATACGATCGGGTCTGATCGCGATCACTTCATCGAGCGTGCGCGCGAAGCTCGACGGCGTCTGCCGCGGCAGGCCGTAGATCAGGTCGATGCTCGTCGAGCGGAAGCCGTGCTCGCGCGCGGCGTCGATGACGGCGCGCGTCTGCTCGACGCTCTGGATGCGGTTGACGGCGGCCTGCACGTCCGCGTCGAAATCCTGCACGCCGACCGACAGGCGGTTGAAGCCGTGCCGCGCGAGCATCGCGACGTAATCGGCGTCGGCGTCGCGCGGATCGAGCTCGATGCCGAACTCGCGCGCATCGTCGCCGGCGAACGTGAACTGGCGCCTCATGCTTTCGACGAGCTCGGCCATCTGCCGCCCGTCGAGGAAGTTCGGCGTGCCGCCGCCGAAATGGAGCTGCACGACCTGGCGGTCGCGATCGAACATCGGCGCGGTCATCTCGATCTCGCGGTGGAGCCGCGCGAGATAGCCATCCGCCTTGCCGCGATCGCGCGTGATGATGCGCGCGCAGCCGCAGTAGAAGCACGGGCTGAAGCAGAACGGCACGTGCACGTAGATCGAGAGGCGCCGCGGAATCGGATCCTCGTTCGACATGTGCGCGGCCGCGCGGTATTCGATTTCGCCGAAGTGCGCGTCGAACTCGGGCGCGGTCGGATACGAGGTGTAGCGCGGGCCGTTGACGTCGTAGCGCGCGATCAGGCCGGCATCGAAGACGGGTGCGGGATGGCTGCTCATGGCGCGAGCGTGGACCGGGCGCGCGGGCCGCGCCTTGATCTCGGTCAACCGGGCGCCATTCGCGTGCACTCCGGGCGTCAATGGCGCATCAGTACCGGCAACGTCGCTTCCGCGAGGACGTGGCGCGTGGCGCCGCCGAGCGCCCACTCGCTGAAGCGCGTCCTGCCGTATGCGCCCATGACGAGCAGATCCGCCCCCTGGCTCGCGGCCGCCGCGAGGATCGCGATGCCGGCGTCGTCTGCGCCCGCTTCCAGGCCACGATGCTCGAACGCGATGTCCTCGCGCGCGAAATAGCGGGCGAGATTGAACTCGGGATTCCAGCCGATTTCGCTGAATTGCTCGCGCTCGCGCCCATACAGCACGACGATGCGCTTCGCGCGCGCGAGCAGCGGCGCGGCCGAGTGAATCGCGCGGATCGCCTCGGGCGATCCGTTCCAGGCGACGACGATCGTCTCGAACTTCGGCTGCGTGCATCCCGGCGGCACGACGATGCACGGCAAATGGCAGCCGAGGACGATGCTGCCGAGCAGTGGCGGCGTACCCCACGGCAAACTGGCGTCGCGTCCGAGCACGAGCAGGTCGTGCCAGTTGCCGAGGTGCGCGAGCACGCTCGGCACGTCGCCTTCCGCGACCTGCCAGGCGGCCTTGCGCACGCCAAGCTCGCGCGCCCACTGCTCGAACGACGGCGCTGCGTCGTGCGCGAGCGATTCGAGCTCGCGGATCTCCTCGATGACGCTCGAGAGGAGCTGCGGCGCATCGTACGCCGGCACCGCGCCGATCGCGGTGGGGCAGACATAAACACCGGTCAGGCGCCCATCGAGCTGTGCGGCGAGGCGTGCGGCATATTCCATACCGGCGGTCCAGGACTTGAAGTTGTCGGCGTAGCTCAGGATGTCGCGCATGTCGGCCTCCGCATAGGGAAGCCTGCACGCTAAGCAATTCTTCGCGGCCGCGCGTGATCTCGATCAACCCGGAACGACGCGAGGCCGGTCCTGCAGGCGCGCTTGATCTGCGTCAAGCGCATTTGCGACTCGAAGCCTCACGATTGCGCACGTCACAACGCACGAGGCGCGTCATGTACAAGCGGGTTCTGATTTGCACGGACGGCTCGCGCCTGGCCCAGCGCGCGGCCCGCGAAGGGATCGAGCTCGCGGCGTGCCTCGGTTCGAGCGCCATCGCCTTGCTGGTGACGCCGCCGTTCGAGCCGCCCAGGGGCTACGAATCCTCGCCGCTCGCCGAGCAGATCGAGAGGCACGAGCGAGAGAGCAAGAAGTTCGCCTCGCGCTGCCTCGGTGCCATCGCGCGTGACGCCGAAGCGCTCGGCGTCCGCTGCCGCACGCTGCATATCGGGCGCTACCCACCGGCCGCGACCATCGTCGAGACCGCCAATGCCGAGCGCTGCGATCTCATCGTGATGGGCTCGCACGGCCACGGCGCCATCGGCCAGCTTTTTCTGGGATCCGTGACGGCGCGCGTGGCGGCGACGTGCGCCGTCCCGCTCCTCGTCGTGCGCAAGTCGGGACGCCGCGCGCGACGTTCCGAAACGGCGGCGCGCGGCGGCCGCAGAGTCTGAAACCGTGAGGCAAGGAGGAATCATGGCTGCGCAATCCTGCGAAGACGTCGGATCGGCCGCTTTCGCCGACACGCCGCTGTCGCAATGGGCGACCCAGCCTTTCGCTCTATGGATGCAGACCTGCGTGCGAATGCAGGCCGAGTCGATCCGGTTCATCGGGCATCGTCTCGCGAAGGATCTCTCGGCTGCCGGGCGTCTCGCCGCATGCCGGACGCCGCTGGACGCGCTCGAGGCGAGCGTCGGGCTCGCAGCCGACGCAACGCGCGACTACCTCGATGAAGGCCAGCGCCTGCTCGCCGTGGCCGCAGGCGACTTCGAAAGCGTCCTCGCCACTACGTTGTAGAGGCATCCGATGCGCGATGTTCTGGTTCACGTCCGCGACCTCGCCCAATGGGGCAACATCGGTGCCTATGCGACCGACCTCGCCGCCCATCTCAACGGCACGCTGACATGCGTCTATGTCGAGCCAGCTCCGGCAACGATCGCCGTCTCGGGCCCAGGTGTCGGCGTTGAGATGACGCGCGACGCGTTACGAAGACGGGCGCTCGCGAGGGAACGCTCCGCGCGAAGC
>CALFNI010000574.1 GCA_937902695.1 uncultured Rhodanobacteraceae bacterium | reverse complement strand
GGCGCAGCGGCGCTATCAGAAAGTGCTCGAGGAAACGCCGTCGCCGTTCGTAACGCCCGAGCTTCGCGCGAAGATGGGCGAAGCCGCCATCGCCGCCGGCCGCGCGCTCGATTACGTCAACGCCGGCACGGTGGAGTTCATCGTCGGCGAGGCCGGCGATTTCTATTTCATGGAGATCAATACGCGGCTGCAGGTCGAGCATCCGGTGACCGAGATGGTGCTCGGGCTCGACCTCGTCGAGCTGCAGCTGCGCGTCGCGGCCGGCGAATCGCTGCGCGACCTGCTGCCCGCCAATCGGGTACAGAACGGCCACGCGATCGAGCTGCGCCTCTATGCCGAAGATCCGGACCAGAACTTCCTGCCGGGCTCGGGCACGCTCGAACGCCTGCGCCTGCCGAAGCCCGGCGAACACATCCGCATCGATTCCGGCGTCGTCGAAGGCGACACGGTCACGATCTTCTACGATCCGATGATCGCCAAGCTGATCGCATGGGACGCGACGCGCGAGCTCGCGCTCGTGCGCATGCGCGAAGCCCTGGCGGCGTGCGATATCGTCGGGCCGAAATCGAACGTCGAGTTCCTTGAAAGCCTCGTGCGGCATCCGGCGGTCGTTTCCGCGAAGATCGACACGGGCTATCTCGACCGGCATCTCGACGAGTTCCTGCGCAGGCCGTCGTCAACCGACGACGCGCGCGCGCTGATCGCGGCGGCGACGGCATGGCTGCTGCATGAAGAACGCGCGGGTGCCGACGCGGCACGCGCGTCCGGCGATCCGCACTCGCCGTGGGCCGAGGTCGACGGCTGGCGACTCGCGCATCCCGGCAAGCGCATCGTCGCGCTCGTCGATCGCGGCGAGCGTCGCGAGATCGTCGCCTACTGCGCCGGCGGCCGATACATGCTCGCGCTCGACGGCCTTTCGCACGCCGTCTCGAATGCACTCCTTGCCGAGGGCGTTCTGAACGCGGCCATCGACGGCCAGACGCACCGGTGGCACGCGGACGTCGACGGCGAACGCGTTGCCGTGCATGACGGCACCGAGCGTCGCGTGTTCCATCACGCGCCGGCGTTCGAGTACGACGCGACCGTCGCGGGCTCGGGCGACCGCATCGTCGCGCCGATGCCGGGCCGCATCGTGCTCGTCAAGGCGAAGGCGGGCGACGACGTCGCCGAGGGCGACGAGGTGCTCGTCATGGAAGCGATGAAGATGGAGCTGACCTTGCGCGCGCCGCGCGCGGGACGCATCGACACCGTGCAGGCCACGGCCGGCGACTTCGTCGAGGCGGATGCCGTCCTCGTCAAGCTCGCCGCCGCTTGATCGCCGCAGCGGCGCCTATACATCGAACCCGACGACGGAATCGCGCGAACGTGAACCTGCTCCGCATCCTCATTGCCTTCGCGGCGCTCGCAGCGGCCGGCTGCGTAGAGACGCGCTTCGAATCGCCGATCGGCGACAACATCGAAACCTGCGACGCCGGCTGGAAAGGCCTCTGGATCGGTGTCGACGACCGCAAGGACCAGGCCAAGGACGCGACTGCCTTCTACGTCAACGACGCGTGCCAGTTCATCGTCATCGACCGGCCCGAGAAGAACGGTGCCTTCAAGCAGATCCACGTGCCGGTCAACTACGTGCATGCGGATCGCAAGGACTACATCGTCGTCGCCGACGTCGCGATCCGCGGCCTGGTCGACCTGAAGCCGCCGCACGGCGTGACGCCGGTGCCCGACAAGTCGTTCTTCTACGCGCGCTACCGGCTGCGCGGCGATCGCATCGAGCTTTATCCGGTCGACACCGCGCGCGTCGCGAAGCTCGTTCTCGACGGCAAGCTCGACGGCACGGTCGAGAAGGTCGGCAGCGAGCTGCACGTCTACGTGCGCGGCTCGCGCTCGCAGATGCTCGACGCGGTGCGCAAGCTCTCGATCTTCGACGAGAAGAACGCGATCGTGCTCGCGCGGAGCCGGCAGACGGTCGAGCAGTACGAGACGTCGATGCTGCCCGGCGGCGGTGCGCGATGAGCGCGGTGCCGCAGGCGGTGCGCATCGTCGAAGTCGGCGCGCGCGACGGCTTGCAGAACGAAAAGGCGATCGTGCCGACGGCGACGAAGATCGAGCTGATCGATCGCCTCTCCGCGACGGGCCTTCGCACGATCGAGGCGACGAGCTTCGTCAGCCCCAAATGGGTGCCCCAGCTCGCCGACGCGGCCGAGGTATTCGCTTCGATCCGTCGCGAGGCGGGCGTCAGCTATCCCGTGCTCGTGCCGAACCTCCAGGGCTACGAGCGCGCCCGCGCGGTCGGCGCGGAGGAAGTGGCCGTGTTCACGGCCGCGAGCGAGGCGTTCAATCGCAAGAACATCAACGCGTCGATCGACGAATCGATCGACCGCTTCGCGCCGGTCCTCGACCGCGCGCGCGGCGACGGCGTGAAAGTGCGCGGCTATGTCTCGACGGTGCTCGGCTGTCCCTATCAGGGCGAGGTGCCGGTCGACGACGTCGTCCGCGTCGCCCGACGCATGCATGCGCTCGGCTGCTACGAGATCTCGCTCGGCGACACGATCGGCATAGGCACGCCGTCGAAGGCGCGCGCAATGCTTCGTGCCGTCGCGGGCGTCGTCCCGGTCGACGCGCTCGCCGTGCATTTCCACGACACGCGCGGCCAGGCGCTCGCGAACATCCTCGCCTGCCTCGAAGAGGGCGTCGCCGTCGTCGACAGCTCGGTCTCCGGCACCGGCGGCTGTCCCTACGCGAAAGGCGCGACCGGCAACGTCGCGAGCGAAGACGTCGTCTACATGCTCGAAGGGATGGGCATCTCGACGGGCGTGGATCTCGAGAAGCTGATCGAGACGGGGCTCTGGCTCAGCGAGCGGCTCGGCCGCGAGACGTCGAGTCGCGTGGCGCGGGCAAGTATTTGATTCGCGCGCATCGTATCGATCGTCGTTTTCTGCGCGCTTCGCCTTCGTCATTCCCGCTTTCGCGGGAATGACGAAGGTTAAATGGATTCCGGTTGCCGCCGGAAGACGGAAATAGCCCAAGTCCCCTCAGCGATGGGCGAGCGCCGCATCCGGCCCCGCCGGACATGCTATAATGCGAACCATTCTTATTCGCGCAACCTTTCCAGTGCGGCTTTCCGACCTCGCCAAGGGCACCACCGCCGTGATCCACGACGTCGACGACGCCAATCTGAACGACCCGATTTCGCGCCGGCTGCGCGAGCTGGGCTTCGTGCGCGGTGAGCCGGTGCGCGTGGTGGCATACGGGCCGATCGGCGGCGATCCGCTGCTGGTGCAGATCGGCTTCACGCGGTTCGCGCTGCGTCGCGCCGAGGCCGCGCGCGTGCAGGTGATTCCGGGGGAGCTTGCGTGAACGCGTCCGCGGCCGCCCTGCGCATTGCGATCGTCGGCAATCCGAACAGCGGCAAGACCGCGCTGTTCAACCAGCTGACGGGCACGCGGCAGAAGGTCGCCAATTACGCCGGCGTCACGATCGAGCGCAAGGAAGGTTTCTACACCGCACCGTCGGGACGCGTCGTGCGCGTGCTCGACCTGCCCGGCGCGTACAGCCTCACCGCGGCGAGCCCCGACGAAGCGATCACGCGCGACGTCTGCTACGGCCGCTACCCGGGCGAGGCGCTGCCCGACCTGATCGTCTGCGTCGCCGACGCGACCAACCTTCGCCTGCATCTTCGCTTCGTGCTCGAGCTGAAGCGGCTCGGCCGCCCGATGGTGCTCGCGCTCAACATGATGGACGCCGCCGGCAGGCGCGGCATCCGCATCGACACGGCGCTGCTGCAGCAGCGGCTCGGCATGCCGGTCGTCGAGACGATCGCGGTGCGCCGCGGCGGCACCGCGGCGCTGGTCGAGCGCCTCGATCGCGACATCCCGCCGCTCGATGCGGTGCCCGAAGCGAACGACGATCTCCACGTCGCGGTGCGCGCGCTGCTCGCCGAGACCGTGACCGCGCCGCGCCGGACCGCCGCGCTCGACGATGCGATCGATCGCGTCGTGCTGCATCCGGTGCTCGGGCTCGCCGTGCTCGCAGTCGTGATGTTCCTGATCTTCCAGGCCGTGTTCTCGTGGGCCACGCCCCTGCAGGACGCGATCGACGCCGGCATCGCGGCGCTCGGCGCGAGCGTCGGCAACGCGTTGCCCGCCGGCGCGCTGCAGAGCCTCATCGTCGACGGCGTGTTCGCAGGTCTCGGCGCCGTGCTCGTGTTCCTGCCGCAGATCCTGATCCTGTTCCTCTTCATCCTCGCGCTCGAGGAATCGGGCTACCTGCCGCGCGCGGCGTTCCTGCTCGATCGCATGATGCTCGCCGCCGGCCTCACGGGCCGCTCGTTCATTCCGTTGCTTTCGAGCTTCGCGTGCGCGATCCCCGGCATCATGGCGACGCGCAGCATCCAGGATCCGCGCGACCGCATGACGACGATCCTCGTCGCGCCGCTGATGACGTGCTCGGCGCGCCTGCCGGTCTACACGCTGCTGATCGCGGCGTTCATTCCGTCGCGGACCATCGCCGGCGTCTTCAACCTGCAGGGCATCGTGCTGTTCACGCTGTATGTCGCCGGCATCGTGAGCGCGCTCGCGGTCGCATGGGTCGCCAAGAAGCTCAACAAGGACAAGAGCGAACATGCGCTCCTGATGGAGCTTCCGTCGTATCGCATGCCGCATCCGCGCGACATCGCGATCGGGCTCTGGGAGCGTGCGATGATCTTCCTAAAGCGCGTCGGCGGCATCATCCTCGCGCTGACGGTGCTGCTCTGGTTCCTGTCGAGTTTCCCGGTGCCGCCGCCCGGTGCGACGGAGCCCGCGATCG
>CALFNI010000573.1 GCA_937902695.1 uncultured Rhodanobacteraceae bacterium | reverse complement strand
GATGTGGAGCTCGCGTGCCCCGTAGCCGATCTCTTCCTTGAGCTCGCGGTCGGCGCCCTGTTCGACCGTCTCGTCGCGATCCAGCCGGCCTTTGGGCAAGCCGAGCTCGTAGCGCCCGGTGCCGGCGCCGTATTCGCGCACGAGCAGCACGGTGTCGTCGTCGCGCATCGGCACCATGATGACCGCACCGAGCCCCGAGCTCCTGAGGCGCTCGTAGGTCCGGCGCTGGCCGTTCGAGAACTCGAGGTCGATTTCCTCGGCGCGCAGGAAGCGGCTCGTCGCCGCGGGCCGCGTGGCGTGAACGATCGGGGGCTTTCGCATGCCGCGATTGTAATTCGCCCGGGCGGCGATAACGACCGCGAATCAGGCCGCGAATGCGCGCAATGCGTCTGCATGCAGCGCGGGCGGCCCCGCCAGCGCGCTCCGCGTGTCGAGATCGATGGCGCGTCCATCCAGATCGGTGAACACGCCGCCCGCCTCGCGCACGATCAGCACGAGCGGCGCGATGTCGAGGATGTTGAGGTCGGATTCGACGACGAGATCGATCGCGCCGCGCGCGAGCAGGTGGTAATGGACGAAATCGCCGTAGCCGCGAATGCGGCCGCTCCGGCGCACGAGGTCGGCGAGCGCGTTCCAGCGCGGACCGGAGGCAAGCGTCCTGAGATTCCCGGTCGAAATCGCCGTGTCCGCATCGAACGTCGTCGCCGGCGAAACGCCGACGCGACGCGGCGCGCCGCCGTTAGACGCGAGAAACGCACCGCCGCCGCGCGTCGCCCACATGCGTTCGCCGTACGCGCCGGCCGCCGATACGCCGGCGAGGATCTCGCCGGCGTGCATCAGCGCAATCTGTGTCGAGAAGAACGGATAGCCGCGCACGAATGCCTTGGTGCCGTCGATCGGATCGATCAGCCAGAGGAAATCGCCGTCGCCTTCGCGGCCCTCCTCCTCGCCGTAGAATGCGTGATCCGGAAACGCCGCGCGCAACACGCGCTTGATCGCGGCTTCCGCACCGCGATCGGCTTCGGTGACCGGCGTCGCATCGGCTTTCGTCTCGACCGAGAAATCGCGCGCGCGGTAGCGCGGCAGCGTCACCGCTTCGGCCGCGTCGGCGGCACGTTGCGCCGCATCGAGCGCGCGCGCGAGGAACGCGGCGTCGGGTGCCATGCTAGTAGAGCTTGAACATGCGCCCGCGGATCGCGAGCTTCGACGATCCGTCGGGCTGGGGCTCGCCGACATGGCGCAGCGTCTCTTGCACCTGCGGATCGTCGTTGCGTGCGCTCAGCACGGCGTCGGCCGTGAAGCCGGCGAGCGCGATCTGGAACGTCGCGTTCACGGCGAGATTGCCCGTGCCGTCGTCGTGCGCCGTGCCGGCGATGCCGCCGTTCGGCTGCGCGGCGAACTCGCCGAGGATGTCCGCGATGCGTGCCTCGGCGGCGCCGCTGACGCCGGCCTCGCTCCAGCGCGCGTTGCCGGTCGCGGCTTCGACGAGGCCGTTGCGCACGGTGGCCGTCGCGACCACGCCGCTGACCGCGCCGAGCAGCACGAGATCCTTCATGTCGAGCATTGGCGCCAGCATCTCGGCCGGAAACCGGAAGCGTACGTCGCGCAATGTCAGCACGCCGTCGCGATCGCGCTCGACGAGGCCGGCCGCGTCGACGTCGACACCCTGGATCCGTACGTCGGCGGCCATGTTGCCGCGAAGCAGGCTGCCCTTGGACATGCGCCAGTCGATCTCGCCGAGATCGCGGCCCAGCACGCTGACGCCGTCCGCGTGACCGTCCCAGAGCGTGCCGCGAACGCCGCTCAGCACCACGGGGCCGAGAAATCGCGCGCCCTGCCGGTAGGCGACATCGGCCGGCAGCGTCCATAGCACGACGCCGCCGACGAGGAGCAGCAGGACAACGAGCGCGAGCAGGATCTTCAGGACACGCATGGGAGGTTCTGACTTGGAATTCTTGTTCCTGGAAGGCGGCAACCGTCTCGTTCGACGTCCCGACTCAGGGCGCATCCTGCAACGTGACGCGCGCGTTGACCAGCCCCACGCCGTCGGCGCGGTCGGCCGAGAAATCGACGGCCTCAATGCCGTAGTCGCGCGTCAATCCTTCGATCCATGCAACCAGCGCGTCGAAGCGCGCGACCTCGAAGGTGACGCGAACGCTCGTCGTGCCCACGGGCTCGACGCGCTTGAGCGCGCCTTCGAGCCCGGCCGTGCGCGCCGTCGCATCGGCCAGCGCGAGCAGCGAGCGGCCCTGGCGATCGCGACGTCCCTGCTTGCCGGTCGAGCGCAGGCGATCGACATCGGCCGCCGCGACGCGCACGAACGCGAGATCGCGCTGCTGCGCATCGATCTCCTCGCGAAGCTCCGTGCGCTTGACGACCAGCGGATGCCACACGAACGCCCAGCCGAGCATCAGCGCGACGAACATCGCGCCGGCCGCGACCATGCGCTGTTCGCGTCGGGCCAGGCCGTTCCACCAGGCGCGCATCACTTCGCGCCTCCGGCGCCGATGCGGATGCGTCCGTCGATGCCGCCGTCGCCGGGATTCGCCGCCGTCACCGTCACGCTGAGGCCGGGTTGCGCCGCGAGCCGCTCGCGCACCGCATCGAGCGTCGCGACATCGGGCGCGCGCAGGCCGAGCTCGAGCGTGCCGTTGCGGAACTCCATGCCGCGGGTCTGGATCTGCGTCGTCGCGCCGAGCACCGGGCCGATTTCGTTGAGCACGCGCAGGAAGCCGCTGCTTTCGCTGCCGCCGCGCAGGCGCTCGATGCGGCGGCGCGCGATCTCGCCCGGCGTCGCGCGCGCGAGCTCGGCGCCGTCGACGTCCGGAAATGCCTTGCGCACGGCATCCTGCGCAGCCGCGTCGAGGCGCGAGGACGTGCGCGAAAGCTGCAGCACCTCGAGGCCGAGGTCGAGCACCGCGAGCGCGACGACAGCGGTCGCGAGCGCCGCCGCAAGGCGCCACCAGCGGGCGCCGCGCGCGACGCGATGCTGCGCGGCGAACGCGCCGTGCAGGAAGTTGACCGGCGGCTTGCGAAGCGATCGCGCGAGAAACGCGAGCGGGTCGCGCTGGCGTTCCTGATAGCTCGTGGCCGGCACGGCGAGGCGCGCGTTCGCGCCGTCGCGAAAATCGAACACGTCGAGCGGTCGCGCCGCGCCGTCGCCGCCGGCGCGCTGCATCCACGCGGCGAGCTCGTCGGGCGCGCACGCGAACGCCGACGACGGCGCAAGGCGCACGACGACGCGATCGTCTTCCACGAGCGCGGTCGCGCGATCGGGCGCAAGCGGCAGCGCGAACGAATCGGGCAGCAGCGCATCGGGACGAATGCCGTTCGCGTCGAGCTCTTCGAGCCACGCGCCGAGCGTCGCGCGCGAGACGACGGCGACGCCGACGGCATCGCCGGCAGTTTCGGTCGCGGCGAACTGCAGATCCTCGACCGGCGCAAGCAGCTGATCCTCGACCGCGAACGGAATCGCCTGCAGGAGCTGGGCGCGGCTTTTCGCCGCGACGCGCGCCTCGGTCAGCAGCACGTCTTCGGCCGGCACCAGCACGACGATCTCGCCGACGCCCGCGATGGCCGCCGCAGGCGGCCATCCGCGCGACGAGCCGGACGTCGCGCGGCCGTCCGCGCCCTGGCGCAGCCAGCTCGGCTCGCCGGCGGAATCGAGGCGCAGCAGCAAACGATCGGGCATGGACGAAACCTGCGGAAAATCCGCGGCGATTGTAGTCGAGAACGGCAGGCGCGACGGGTTGCGCAGCCGTCAGCGCTGCATCGCCGCCGGCGGCGCAGGCGCCTGCGCTGCGGCCGGCGCCATGTCGCTGCCGCGACTTCGCTGGACGACGCACAGGCCGCACGTGCCGCCGCGCTGGATCACGCTGAAAAACGTGAAGGGGACGCCGTCGAGCTCGATATCGCTCCGGGCCAGGAAATAGCTGCTGGCGATGCCGATCTCGTCGCGGCCGATGCCGGGATGCAGCACGATGCCCTTTGCGGCCCAGTCCGATTGAAACGTGCCCTCGTAGTGCGCCTGCCCGTTCTCCCAGAGCGCTTCGGCCTGCGCCGCGGAAATGTCCGGGCCGAGCGCCTGCAGCACCGGCACGCTGGCAGTGTTCACGTTGAGCTTCGAGTCCACCGGCAGCGCACAGACGTAGGGCGCGAGCTTCGCATAGATGTCGCTCGTCACGCCGCGCACGAGGCGAAGCTCGGAGACGTGCGAGAACACGCGCTGCGCGCTCCGGTACGGCACGGCTTGCGCAAGATAGTACGCGTCCGTGGCATCGATGTTGTGCGAGACGCCGAGCCAGTCCTTCACCGCGTCGAGCAGCGCGGGATCGACGCCGCGCACGGAGAGGAGTTTCTGGAACATCGTCTCCCATGCCCCGCCGTAGCGCTGGCTGGCGAGATTGTTGATATTGAAGCACCCGTTGAGAACGCGCATCGAACCGCGGATC
>CALFNI010000572.1 GCA_937902695.1 uncultured Rhodanobacteraceae bacterium | reverse complement strand
GCACCGCATCAAGCGCAAGAGCGGCAACGTCGCCGATTTCTGCCGGCGCTGGGGCAAGCGCTACGCGTACATGGTCGTGCTCGACGCGGACAGCGTCATGAGCGGCCGCTGCCTCGTCGAGCTGATGCGGCTCATGGAGGCGCATCCGGACGCAGGCATCATCCAGACCGCGCCGCTCGCGTTCGGCCGCGAGACCCTGTATGCGCGCATCCAGCAGTTCGCGACGCGCGTCTACGGACCGCTGTTCGTCGCTGGCCTGCACTTCTGGCAGCTCGGCGAATCGCACTACTGGGGCCACAACGCGATCATCCGCGTCGAGCCCTTCATGAAGCACTGCGCGCTCAGCCGCCTGCCGGGCGAAGGCGCGCTGTCGGGCGAGATCCTCTCGCACGATTTCGTCGAAGCGGCGCTGATGCGGCGCGCGGGCTGGGGCGTCTGGATCGCATATGACCTCTCCGGAAGCTACGAGGAGATGCCGCCCAATCTTCTCGACGAGCTCAAGCGCGACCGGCGCTGGTGCCTCGGCAACCTGATCAACTCGCGGCTCTTCTTCGCGCACGGGCTGCACCCGGCGCATCGCGCGGTGTTCGTCACCGGCGTCATGGCCTATCTCTCGGCGCCGCTCTGGTTCGCCTTCCTCGTGCTGTCGACGATCGTGCTGGCCGTGCACACGCTGACCGAGCCGACCTATTTCACCGCGCCGAACCAGCTCTTTCCGCTATGGCCCGAATGGCATCCGTCGCGCGCGATCAGCCTGTTCACGGCGACGGCGACGCTGCTGTTCCTGCCGAAGGTCCTGAGCGTCGTCCTTATCGCGCGTCGCGGCGCGCAGCATTTCGGCGGCGTGCCGCGCCTCGCGCTGTCGACGCTGGCCGAGATCGTGTTCTCGATGCTGCTCGCGCCGGTGCGCATGCTTTTCCACACGCAATTCATCGTCGGCGCGCTGCTGGGCCTAAAGCTCGCCTGGAAATCGCCGCCGCGCGAGGATGCCGAGACCGCGTGGGGCGAGGCGGTCCGGCGGCACGGACTGCACACGGTGCTCGGCCTCGCATGGCTTGCGCTCGTCTACTGGCTCGACCCCTCGTTCCTCTGGTGGCTGCTGCCGGTCGCGGGCGCGCGCGCTGTCTCGCTGCCGATCTCGGTGCTGTCGAGCCGCGTTTCGCTCGGCCGCCGGTTGCGCGCCAGGCGCATTTTCCTGATTCCCGAAGAATCGGGGCCGCCGCGCGTGCTGCGGCGCATGCGCCGCTTCTTCCGCCACGCGCCGCGCGATGCGGGCTTCGTCGACGCGGTCGTCGATCCGCGCCACAACGCGATCGCGTGCGCCGCCGACGTCGCGCGCACGCAGCATTCGGATTCGCTGCGCGATGCGCACGCCGCGCTCGTCGCGCGCGCGCTCATCGATGGGCCCGAATCGATCACGGACGCCGAGCGCAACGCACTGCTCGGCAATGCGCTCGCGCTGTCGCGCCTGCACTTCGGCGTGTGGACGGCGCCGGACGCGCATCCGGCGTGGATCCACGCCCGCGGCGAGGCGCCGCCGGCGCGCACGCCGCCGCCCGACATCGCGCGGAGCGCCGCGTGAACCGGCGCGAGCTCCTGAAGGTCTCCGGCTACGCGCTCGTGGGTGTCTCGCTGCTGCGGTTCGCGCACGCCGACACCGGTGCGCCGCGTTTCGATTACGCAGCGCTGAAAGGCCAGGCGCGCGCGCTCGCATCGAAGCCGTACGCCGCGCCGGCGAAAGCGGTGCCGCCGGCTGTCGCGCACATGAAGTGGGATGCGTTCCAGTCGATCCGCTTCCGCGAGGATCGCGCGCTCTGGGCCGGCGACGATCTCAGGTTCCGCGTGCAGTTCTTCCACCTCGGCATGCAGTTCCGCCGGCCGGTGCGCATGCATGAAGTCGTCGATGGCGTCGCGCGCGAGATCGCGTACGAACCATCGCTGTTCGACCTCACGCAAAGCGGTCTCGACGCCGCGACGCTGCCGCGCGATCTCGGCTTTGCCGGATTCCGCATCAACTTCGCGCCCGATTTCCAGCGCGACGTCGCCGCGTTCCTCGGCGCGAGCTATTTCCGCGCCGTCGGCGGCACGATGCAGTACGGGCTTTCGGCGCGCGGGCTCGCCGTCGATTGCGGCCTGCCGCGCGCGGAGGAGTTTCCGGATTTCGTCGCGTACTGGTTCGAGCGCCCGACGGCGGATGCGACGACGCTCGTCGTCTACGCGCTGCTCGATTCGCCGAGCATCGCGGGCGCGTACCGCTTCGAGATCACGCCCGGCGAGCCGCTCGCGATGCGCATCGACACCGCGCTCTATCCGCGCAAGGCGATCGAGCGCCTCGGCATCGCCCCGCTGACCAGCATGTTCCTCACGGCGCCGAACGACCGGCGCATCCATGACGACTGGCGGCCTGCGATCCACGATTCGGACGGCCTCGCGATGCAGACCGGGCACGGCGAATGGATCTGGCGTCCGCTGGTCAATCCGCCCGCCGTGCACGTCTCGACGTTCGCCGACGACGCGCCGCATGGATTCGGGCTCATGCAGCGCGATCGCAACTTCGACCATTACCAGGACGACGGCGTCTTCTACGATCGCCGGCCGAGCCTCTGGGTCGAGCCGCTGTCGGGCTTCGCGAAGGGCGCGGTCGATCTCCTCGAGATTCCGATCGCGCACGAGAGCTTCGACAACATCGTCGCATCGTGGAATCCCGCGGGCGCCGTCGAGGCCGGCACCGAGCTGCTCTATGCGTACCGGTTGTTCTGGGGCACGAAGATGCCCGCGACGCCCTCGCTCGGGACGACCGCGATGACGTGGAGCGGCATCGGCGGCCAGGTCGGCGGCAAGCGTGCGCATTTTTCGTGGCGCTTCGTCGTCGACTTCGCCGGCGGCGAGCTCGCATCGCTCGCGCGCGACGCGAAGGTCGAGCCCGTGATCACGCTCTCGCGCGGAACGACCGAGATCGTGTCGGCGCGGCCGCTCGATGCGATCAGGGGCTGGCGCGCGATGTTCGACGTGGTGCCGCCCGATGCGAGCCAGGCGCCGATCGACATCCGGCTGTTTCTGCGCCTCGGCGAGAAGGCGCTGACGGAAACCTGGCTCTGCCAGTGGACGCCGGCTCGTCCCGCGTGAAGCGGAACGCGTTTCAGAACCGCCAGCCCGACTTTCGCCCGCGCGGCCGGCCGACGCGCGGCGGCGCATGCGGCTCGGCGATCGCGTTCGGGAGATCGAGTGTTTCCGCTTCCTCGAACAGCGTCGACAGCGACACGTTGAGCATGCGCGAGATCTTGAGAAGGTAGGTCAGCGAGAAGTTCTGCGTGCCGCGCTCGATGTTGCTGTAGTACGAGCGGTGGATATCCGCGGCGTTCGCGAAATCCTCCTGGCTGTATTTCAGGCGCTCACGGTGGCGTCGGATCACGATACCGACGCGCCGTTGCAGTTCTCGCGGCGTCATGCGCAAAAACCTAGGGGCGCGCCGCGGGCTTAACCACCCATTATCAATGCAGGGTTTATTTAAGATATATTTAATGGATGGACCCTGCAAGCACAGGCTCGTCGGTCGTCGAGGATGCATCGCCGGCTACGATCCGTCTTGCGGCGATGGCGACGTTCCGCGACGGCGATGCGTCGCGCCGCCAGATCGGCCTGCAGCTCGGAGCGCTCGAAGCCGATTTCGCGCGCTGTCTCGCAATGAGCGCGTGGGCGATCGAGAAGCCGCTGCGCATGCTCGTCTTCGCCCTGCCGATGCACACCTCGCTCGACGCGTGTCTCCTCGCGCGCCTGCGCGATGCGGGTCACGCGCTCCGTTCGCTCGGCGACGACGCGCTCGCGCGCTGCCTTGATTCGCGCTGGGAGTTCGTGCGCGGCACCGAGGCGCTTCCGGCGCGCTACCGGCCGGCGCCCTCGTACAACGATCGCTCGCGCGTCGCGCTGCTGATCGATGCATGGGAGCGCGCATCGCGCCGGAGCGGCGCGATCGACACGGTCGAAATGCTGTCGCGTCGTCTCTCGAGCGCAAGCGCGACGCTCGCCGCGCGCCTCGGCGTGCCGGCCGCGCTGCTGCGGCGCGCGGCCGCCGAGCGGCAGCTCGATGTCGCCGCCGAAGAACAGCTGCGCCGCCAGATCCGCCGCGGCATGGTCGGCATCGCCGACGACGACATCCGGCGTCTCGCGCTGACGGCTGCGCTCGAGGGCGGCGCCGACCTTGCCGAAACGATCCAGCGCCACGGCACGCCGTCGATGCGCGTGCTGTTGCGCGCGCATCGAGATCGGCGCGTGCCCGGCACGGCCTGTGCGGACGTCGAACCGCGCCTGGCGCGCCTGCGTCGCGAACTTTGGGCGCCGGTCTCCGCATACGATTACGATTAGCGATCGCGGCCGGCGGCTTCAGCCCACGTTGAGGCGCCGGCGCTAAGTTGCGGACGTGCGCCCGCGCGCACGCGCCACGCTGGAGAGCGCCATGATCCGCAAGCTGAAATCGGGCGAGTACCGCCTCTACTCGCGCAAGACCGATCCGAAGACCGGCAAGCGCAAGAACCTCGGCACGTTCGGAACGCGCGCCGCGGCCGAGAAGCACGAGCGCGACGTGCAGTACTTCCAAAGGCATTGACGCCGACGATGGCGAAGAACGTTCCCGCCCGCCGCGTCGGCGTGCCAGAGAGACTCGCCGAGCGGCTGACGCGCGCGGTGATCGATCTTGCGAGCGAGGTGCCGGACACGAGCGAGCACAAGAGCCGCGGCCCGCATCATCGCGCGCGCGCGATCGCCTCGTCGGCGGCGAACCGCGCCGCGCTCGCGGCGGGCACGCTCGCGCTGCCGCCCGGGCCGATCGGCTGGCTCACGATCGTGCCCGAGCTCGCCGCGATCTGGCGCATCCAGCGGCAGATGGTCGCCGATATCGCGGGCGCGTTCGGCGTCAGCGCCGAGCTGACGCAGTCGCGCATGCTGTATTGCCTGTTCCGGCACGCCGCGGCACAGGCCGTGCGCGACGTGGCCGTGCAGGTCGGCGCGCGCCTGCTGATCCAGGACGTGCCGCTGCGCGTGATCGAGAAGCTCGCGGCGAAGATCGGCGTCAGCGTGTCGAAGCGGCTCGTCGGACGCGGCATCGCGCGATGGCTGCCGGTGATCGGCGCGCTCGGCGTCGGCGCGTATGCGTATTACGACACGGGGCAGGTGGCGCGCACGGCGATCGATCTGTTTGGTGCCGATGCGGCGTCGAAGGCGCGAGAGTCCACCCGGCGCAGCTGATTTGCCCCTCTCCCGCACGCGGGAGAGGGGAAAGACGCGTCAGGTTTTGGGCGGCGCTTTCTTCGGTGCGTCGACTGACAGCGGCTTTCGGCCCGCCGCCTTCAGCTTCGCATCGATCGCCACGAGCTGCGTCGCCTTGAATGCCTTCCACGCGCCGAGCTCGCGATCGAGCAGCGCCTTCGCGGCCGCGTAGCCGCTCTGCGCGTCGGGCGTCGGCGCGACATCGGCACTGTCGACGGCGCCGGCGACCTTGCCGAGCGTCTCGCCGACGAAGCGCAGGCTGGTCGTGCTCGACGACGGCAGGATCCACGCGTTGTGCGGATTCGCCGTGTCGATGATGCCGGCACGCGCGACGAGCTCGGCGTCGAACGCATCGAGCGCGCCCTTGAGATCGCCGGCAGCATGTGCCGCGGCGACGGCCTTGTGGAGATTCTTCGCCTCGCCCTGCGCGACGGCGAGCTCGAGCTGCGCGGCTTCGACGTCGCGCGCGAGCGCGAACTGCTTCGCGTATCCGTCGTCGTCGAGCTTGACGCGCGGATCGGGCGCGACCGTCAGCGGCTGCGTGAATGTCCTGCCGTCGACGACGAGCTCGACGACATAGCGTCCGGGCGGCGCCCACACGCCGTCGCCGTCGGTTTCGCTTTCGGCGAGCGCGGCGGGCTTCGGATAGCGGATCGGCCAGACGAAGCGATGCATGCCGCGCGTCGTTTCGAGCCGCGACGGCTGCGGAATCCACTCCGGCGCATAGCCCGATTTCGCGGGATCCGTGTTCGGCGCGGGATCCTTGCTCGTGTATCTGCGCACGAGCTTGCCGTTCGCGCGGATCGAAAGCTCGACCGACTTGACGTGCGCGCCGAGCACGTAGTCGATCGCAGCGCCGGACGGCGGATTGCTGGCGAGCGGCTCGTCCTTCGGCGACGGCGTGCCGGTGAACGCGGCGACGCGCGCGCGGATGGCGGTGGCCGGCGGGTAGAGGCGCGTCGCGATGCGCGTCGCGCGCGGGTCGATCTCGCGCAGCAGCGATGCGTCGTCCATGATCCAGAAGCCGCGGCCGTGCGTGGCGATGACGAGATCGTCGCCGTGCACGTCGATGTCGCGCACGGACGTGCGCGGCAGGTTCGCCTGCAGCGGATCCCAGTGATCGCCGTCGTCGAACGAGACATACATGCCGAGCTCGGTCGCGGCGTAAAGAAGGCCTTTCTTCGCCGGATCCTCGCGCACCGCATTGACGAAATCGCCATCGCGGATGCCGTTCACGACGAGCTGCCACGTCGCCCCGCCGTCGTGCGTGCGATAGATGTACGGCTTGCGATCGTCGAGCCGGTGGCGATCGACCGCGGCGTAGGCGGTGTCCTTGTCGACGTGCGATGCGTCGATGGTGCCGACCTTCGACCACGCGGAAAGCGCAGCCGGCGTCACGTTGTCCCAGTGCGCGCCGTCGTCGTTCGTCTTCCAGACGAGGCCGTCGTCGGTGCCGGCCCAGAGCACGTTCGCATCGAGCGGCGACGGCGCGATCGCGTAGACGACGCCGCGGCGCGGACCCTGGCGCTGATGATTCGCCGCCGTCGGCGCATCGACGTTCGCCGGAACCCCGGGATCCTCGCGCGTGAGATCGGGACTGATCGCATCCCAGTGGGAGCCGCCGTCGCGAGTGCGGAAGATCTTCTGGTTGCCGAAGTAGAGACGCGTCGGATCGCGCTTGGAGAAGACGAGCGGCAGCGTCCACGTGTGGCGATAGAGATCGGGCGAGGGCAGCGTCGGATCGACCGACTGCGTCTGCCCGGTGCGCAGGTCGAGCCTGTCGACGCGGCCGCCGTAGACGATATCGGGATCGGAAGGATCGGGCGCGATCATGTCGCTCTCGCCGCCCGCCGTGATCTCGCGGAACTCGCGCATCGTGATGCCGTCGTATTCGCCGGTGCGGCTCGGCAGCGCGGCCGCGCCCGAATCCTGCTGCGCGCCATAGACGCGATACGGAAAGCGGTTGTCGGTGCTGACGCGATAGATCTGGGCGGTCGGCTGATTGAGCCACGAGCTCCAGGTCCTGCCGCCGTTCAATGTGACGATCGCGCCCTGGTCGACGCCGAGTATCTGGCGATCCGGATTTTCCGGATCGATCCACATTTCGTGGAAATCATCGCCGGTCGGATCGCCTTTGAGCGCGATGAAGTGCGCGCCGCCGTCGTCGGTGCGCAGCACGATCGTGTTCATCACGTAGAGGCGATCGGCGTTCTTCGGGTCGACCGCGATGCGATTGAAGTACCAGCCGCGCTGCCAGATGCGATCGTCGCTGCTGATGCGCTTCCAGCTCGCGCCGGCGTCGTCCGAGCGATAGAGCCCGCCGGTGTCGTCCTCGACGGCGAGGCTGTCGACGATCGCATAGACGCGCTGCGGATTGCCCGGCGCCACCGCGACGCCGATGCGGCCGACGCGCTCGGGAAATCCGTTCGCATGCATCGGCGTCCAGGTGTCACCGCCGTCGGTCGATTTGTAGAGGCCGCTGTTCGGCCCGTTCGCGGGCGGGTAGATGTTCCACGGCGTGCGGCGCGTCTGCCACATGGCGGCGTAGATCGTCTTCGCGTTGCCGGGCTCAAAGGCGAGGTCGATCGCCCCGGTCACATCGTCGTTGCCGAGCACGCGCTGCCACGTCTCGCCGCCGTCGCGCGTGCGGAACACGCCGCGCTCGGTGTTCGGGCCGTACGGATGGCCGAGCGCGGCGACGAACACGACGTTGGGATCGGCAGGGTCGACGATGATCCTGCCGATCTGCTGGCTGTCGTCGAGGCCGATGCGCGTCCACGAATGCCCGCCGTCGCGCGAGCGGTACATGCCGGTGCCCTGCGCGATGTCCGAGCGCATGTCGGCCTCGCCGGTGCCGACGTAGACGACGTTCGTCGCCGACGGCGCGACCGCGATCGCGCCGATCGAGCCCACCGATTGCTGGTCGAAGATCGGCTGCCAGGTGCGGCCGGCGTCCGTCGTTTCCCAGACGCCGCCGTTGACTGCGCCGAAATAGAAATGCTGCGGCTCGCGCGGCACGCCGGCGACGGCGAGCACGCGCCCGCCGCGAAACGGGCCGACCAGGCGCCAGGAAAGGCCGTTGTAGTAACCGGGGTCTACGCCGGCGTGCGCGACGCCGGCGACCAGCAATGCGAGTGCGCCCGCGATGCGGACGCGGAACTTGGACGAAGGCACGGGGATTTCCGCGATGAACGGGAGCGGCATTTTACGCGCGGGCGCGGTCGCCGCGCAGCGCGCGCGAGACGGCCGACAGCGCGGCGGCGGCGATGCGAGCGCCGCGCGCGCCGGAGCGATTCCTCAGGGCGGATCGAAGCCGTCGGCGAAGATGCGGTCGGTGATCGCGACGATGTCGATGTCGGTCGCCGTGTTGTCGGTCGTGTCCGGGTCCTCGTAGGAGGGCGGCGCCGTCACGGTTGCCGAGCTTTCGAGCGTGCCGGTGGCATCCGACGCCACGAGCGCCGAGATCGTGAACGTCACGGTGCCGCCCGGCGCGAGGTCGACGTCCATCTCGATGCTGCCGGTGCCGCTTGCGGCGCACGCCCCGCCGGGTGAGGCGACGCAGGTCCACTGCACGGTGGTCAACGTCGATGCGAGCACCGTCGCGACGTGCTCGCCGACGACGGTGTCGCTGCCGTGGTTCGTCAGCGTCATCGTGTAGACGATGGCGTCGTTCGGCGCGACCTCGCCGACTCCGTCATCGATGGTGACGCCGACATCGGCCGTCGGCAGCGTCACCGTGACGAGCATGCTCTGCACGTCGCTTGCGCCGCTCGTGTCGGTCACGCGCACGGAAACGCGCGTGCTGCCGGCGCTGCCGTAGGCGTAGATCGCCGTGTCGCCGCTCGCGTCGCCGAAGGCGCCGTCGCCGTTGAGATCCCAGTCGTAAGTCAGCGCATCGCCGTCGGGATCGACGCTGTTCGTCGCGACGAACGTGACCTGGCGCGGTGGACCGTCGGCGGTCGAACCCGCGTCGACTGCGATCGCGGCCGACGGCGCGACGTTCGTGCATCCCAGGCAATACGAAATGCGCGAGATGCGGCCGAGGTTGATGTTCGGATAGAAGACGTCGCGGCCGGGACCGGACACGAGCTGCACGGCCGCCGCGTTGACGCCGCCGTAGAACGGCGGCGCGGTGCTGTCCGCCGGCGGATCGGGAATGCCGTCGGCGTTCGCGTCGGCGTACGGAATGTTGAACACGATCGAGCGGCTGTTGTCGGCGGTGAAGAGCGAGTTCTGGTACTCGGGGGGATACGAGGTGCCGGTGTAGAACATGATCCCCGTGATGTCCGAGCTCGCGGTATGCGCGTACGTGTACCAGGGCGGCGTCCACGGCGTGCGCCCGCCGCTGTCGGCGTTCTTGTAGAGCGAAACGCAGACCGGGAGATCGGCCGTTCCGTAGTCCTGCGTGTGCCCGCGGCCTTCGAAGCACGGCCAGCCGAAATTGACCAGCGTCGCCGAGCCGTCGTCCGGCAACGCGGGAATGCGGTTCACTTCCTCCCAGGTGTTCCAGCCGACATCGCCGACCCAGATCTCGCCGGTGCCGGGCCGCTCGGTGAAGCGGAACGGATTGCGCAGGCCATACGCGATGATGCGTTTCGCATTCGCCGAGAGACCGCTCGCCGCGAGCGGATTGTCCGGCGCGCCTTCGCCGGTCGACGGGTTCACGCGCAGGATGGCGCCGTCGAGCCAGACCTCCTGGTTCGCGTAGCGGCTTTCGACTTCGAGCCCGAGCGAGCGCAACGCGCCGCCCTCGGGCACGCCGCTCACCGTCGGCGAGCGCTCGTCCGGATAGGCCGGGTTGCCGACGCCCTGGCCCCAGTCGGCCCAGTTGTAGCTCGCGCCTTCGCCGCCGCCGACATAGAGATAGCCGTCCGCGCCGAACAGCAGCGTGCCGATCGAATGGCTCGGGAAGAACTGGTACCAGTCCTCGATCAGCACGGTTTCGTTCGCTGTGTCGGCGACATCGCCGGTGACCTCGAAGCGCGACAGATGCGCGCCGATCACGCAGCCGCCGGGCGCGTCGGGCGGCGGCGTCGGGTTCGTCGATCCGCCGCAATCGCTGCCCCAGCGCGGCGGCGGATCTCCGAAGAGGCCGCCGTTGAACGCGTACAGCATGTACACGCGCGGCACGTCCGGGAAGCGCGGATCGAGCGCGAAACCGAGGAGACCGCGATCGCCGACGGTGTGCACTTCGGACGAGATGTCCGCGAACAGCACGGGCGCGGTGTCTTCGAGGTTGTGATAGAGCCAGACCTGCCCGTTCTTCTCGGTGACGAACACGCGCCCGTCGTGCGCGAAGTAGACGCCGGTCGGCAGGTCGCGGCCGGTGACCGGATCGGTGCGGTGAAAGCCGTTCGGAAGGTTCTGGGCGGACGCGACGCCGGCGACGGCGACGAGCGTCGCGGCGAGCAACGATGCGCGAACGTGCACGGCGTTCCTCCCCGGCCATGCCGCGCCGAATGGCGCCCGCGAATCTTATCCCGTGGGCGTCGCGCGCGCCCGCAAACCCCGCAGAGCGCGCTCGCGCGCGGATTTAGCACGGTCCTGCCGATGCGTCAGGTAAAATGACCGGGTCATGTACCTCGAATACTACGGCCTGCGCGAGCCGCCGTTCTCGATCACGCCGGATCCTCGCTACGTGTTCCTGTCCGAGCGCCACCGCGATGCGCTCGCGCATCTGCTGTACGGAATCGGCAAGGGCGGCAGCGGCGGCTTCGTGCAGCTCACGGGCGAAGTCGGCACCGGCAAGACGACGCTGTGCCGACTCCTGCTGGAGCAGCTTCCCGAGAACACGCGCGTCGCGCTCGTGCTGAATCCGAAGCTGTCGCCGGTCGAGCTGGTCGAATCGGTCTGCGAGGAGTTGAAGCTCGACATCGTCGGCAAGCGCGGCAGCCTGAAGGCGCTGACCGACACGCTCAACGCGTACCTGCTCGATGCGTACGCGCAGGGCCTTCGCGTCGTGCTCATCGTCGACGAGGCGCAGAACCTCTCGATCGATTCGCTCGAGCAGATTCGCCTGCTGACGAATCTGGAGACGCCGACGCAGAAGCTGCTGCAGATCATCCTGCTCGGCCAGCCGGAACTGCGCGACGTGCTCGCACGTCCGGAATTGCGCCAGCTCGCGCAGCGCATCACCGCGCGCTATCACCTGACGCCGCTCGACGCGGGCGAAACCGAAGCGTACGTGCGGCATCGGCTCGCGGTCGCGGGCTGCTCGCGGATTCCGTTCTCGCGGCTTGGCCTCAAGGCGCTCTATCAGCGCTCTGGCGGCATTCCGCGCCTCATCAACATCATCGCCGACCGCGCGCTGATGGCGGGCTTCGCGCGCGAGCAGGATTCGATCGGCGAGCGCATCGTCGATCGCGCCGCCGACGAAGCGCTGCCCGGCCACGCGCGCTACTGGGTGCGCCGCTACGGCCGCTGGGCCGCCGCGGCCGCCGTCGTGCTCGCCATCGCAGCCGTCTTCATCGCGTGGCGCGCGCCGCACACGATCGCACCGGCAGCGCAGCTGCCGCCGGCCGAGGCGAAGGCGCCCGGGCCCTCGCCGGCGGACGACATGATCGCCAAGATCGGCAAGCAGCTCGAAACGACCGGCGACAACGCGCTCGATGCATTCAGTCAGCTCCTCGCGCGCTGGCAGGTCGATCCCGATTCCGTGTCGGTGCGCGAAGCGAGCAAGTGCCCGAGCGTGATCACGAACGGCGTCGATTGCCTGCGCGGCCGCGCCACGCTCGAGCAGCTCGCGCGCTTCGACCGCCCGCTCATCCTCGTGCTGCACGACGGCGCGCATCAGGCGCACGCGCTGCTGCAGGGCGTCGGACCCTCGCACGTCCGCCTCGACATCGGCAGCCAGCGTTATGAACTTGCGCGCCCGGCGCTGTCCAAGTTCTGGAGCGGCGAGTTCGTCGCGGTCTGGCGCCTGCCGCCCGAGGTGCCGACCGCGAGCCTGAAGCGCGGCGATGCGGGCGCCGGCGTCGCCTGGGTCAAGGAACGGCTGGCTTCGCTCGATCGCGGTGCGGCGGCCGAGTCGGGACCGGCCTTTTTCGATGCCGAAGTGGAGGATCGCGTGCGCAAGCTGCAGACCGCGTATGGCATCAAGGCCGATGGTATCGTCGGCCCCGAGACGCTGTTCGCGCTGTCGGCGCTGGACGATTCCGGACCGCGCCTCGCGCGGACGGTCCAGTAACACCCGCCGTTGAACGGCGCATTCAACGAAATGCCCCCTGCGATCGCCGTGCGGTCACTACCGACGCGCGGCGCCCGCTGCGAAGAAGCCGGGGCAAGGATCCGGTTGCAAGGAAACACATGTCTTTGATTCTCGAAGCCCTGAAGAAATCCGAGCAGCAACGCAGGCTCGGCGAGGCGCCGACGCTCGGCAGTCCGGTCGTGTCGACGCGGCGCCGTCACAGCGTGCTGCCCGTGCTCGCGGTGCTCATCGTCATCGCCGCAGGTGCCGGCTGGTGGATGACGCGCCCGCCTGCTCAGCCGCCGGCGACCCCGGCGCCGCCACCGATGACGGCCGAGAAAGCCTGCCCCACGAAACCGGACGGCGCACAGGCAGCAAGGCCCGGCCAGTCTGCCGCGATGAACCAGGAACGCCTCAAGGCGGACGCCGCCCGGCGCAAGGCGGAGCAGGCCAAGCGCATCGAGGCGCTCGGCAACGCGAGGACGAATCCGCCGCTCGGCCTGCCGAATGCGAATCCAGCGACGGCGGCGCCGCGCAAGCCGGGCGATCCGCTGCCGCATACGACGCCGGCGCAACCCGCGCCCGTAACGCCAGCGCCCGCGAACCGCGCCAAGCCCGATGCGACCGCGGCGGCGCCGAAATCAGGCGCTACGACGGTGCCGCCGGCCGCGGCGCCGGCTACCGGGACGCCGGCTGCGACAGCGCCGGCACCGGCCAGGGCACCGCCCGCCGCGGCACCGGCGACCGCCGCGCTGCCGACGATCTGGGAGCTGCCGTTCTCGACGCGCAAGGACATCCCCGCGCTCGATCTCAGCATGCACGTCTACTCGTCCAATCCGAAGGAGCGCTTCGTCGTCATCAAGGGCGAGCGCCACACCGAAGGCGACGAGATCGCAGCCGACCTGACGCTGCGCGAAATCCGCCAGGACGGGGTCGTGCTCGAGTTCAAGGGGCAGAAGTTCTTCTTCCCGAGAAACGGGCGCTAAAGCGGTCAGGCGCGGAACGGCGGCAGCGATCGCCGCTACTATCCGTCCCCCGCTCCCCGTCTCGCTGCTCCCGATGTTCGTCCAGCTAGAGAGCCGACGAAAACCCCGGCCGCCGTGGGCGACGCTCGTGATCGTCGCCGCGTGCGTGATCGCGTTTCTCTGGCTCGCGACGCTGCCGCTCGCGGACCGCCTCGCCGTGATCAACCGCTGGGGCACGGTGCCCTCGACGCTGCTCGATCCGAACGCGCCGTGGCTGCAGCAGCTGCAGGAGCTTCGCGCCGCGCGCCTCGTCACCGCGCTTTTCATCCACGCGGACTGGCTGCACCTGACCGGCAATCTTCTCTTCCTGATCGTGTTCGGCGTGCCGGCCGAGCGTGCGCTCGGGTTCCGGCGCTTCCTCGCACTGTTCGTGATCGGCGGCGCGCTCGCCAATCTGGTCGGCGCGCTGACGCTCGCCGGCACGAGCGCGCCGATCGTCGGCTCGAGCGGCGCGGTATCCGCCATCGTGGGCGCGTATCTCGCGCTGTTCCCGCGCGCGCGGCTCGGGCTCGTGATTCCGCTCGGCGTGTTCCTGGAGTTCGTGCGCATCCCGGCGCCGCTGCTGATCGGGTTCTGGGCGGGATTGCAGCTCCTCTTTACCTACGTCGGCCCGGCGTTCGGCGAGGTCGCGTGGTGGACGCACATCGCGGGGTTTCTGATCGGCATCGTGTTCGCGCTGCTTTCGCGGCCGGCGATCGCGCGGCGATTGAGGGAATGAATCGGGAATCGGATTAAGCTAGGACTCCACCAAATTCGCATCAAGACTGCAGCGCCA
>CALFNI010000571.1 GCA_937902695.1 uncultured Rhodanobacteraceae bacterium | reverse complement strand
GGCTCGGCGTAGTCGTACGTCGAGACCATGATCATGTCCCACAGGTGCCGCGCGCGGATGTGGCCGTAGATCTTGCACGCGACGAGCCCGTCGTCGCGGACGACGTAGTTGCGGTGCGCGGGCCATTCGCGCCAGACGACCTTCGCCGCGTCGTCGAAATCGATCTCGTCCTTTTCCTTGACATGGATCGGGAAAACAAGCGGCCAGTCGCTATCCTTGTCTACCGCGTCCATGAACCCGTCCGTGATCAGGAGCGACAGGTTGAACTGGCGCAAGCGCCCGTCCTCGCGTTTGGCGCGGATGAATTCCTTGACGTCCGGGTGGCTCACGTCGAACGTGCCCATCTGCGCGCCGCGGCGGCCGCCGGCCGAGGACACGGTGAAGCACATCTTGTCGTAGATATCCATGAACGACAGCGGGCCCGACGTGTATGCACCCGCACCCGACACGTACGCCCCACGCGGGCGCAAGGTCGAGAACTCGTAACCGATGCCGCAGCCGGCCTTCAGCGTCAGGCCCGCCTCGTGCACCTTGTCCAGGATGTTGTCCATCGAATCGTCGATCGTGCCCGACACGGTGCAGTTGATCGTCGACGTCTTCGGCTTGTGCTCCTGCGCGCCGGCATTGGACGTGATGCGGCCGGCCGGGATCGCCCCGCGGCGCAGCGCCCAGAGGAAACGTTCGTTCCAGTATTTCTGCTTCTCGGGCGTCGCCTCGAGGGCCGAGAGGGCCCTCGCGACGCGCTGGTAGGTGTGATCGATCGTTGCGTCGACCGGCTCGCCCTGCTTCGTCTTCAGGCGGTACTTCTTGTCCCAGATGTCGTACGAGGCCGGCTGCAGCGGAATCTCCGCCGCGCCACGTGCAATCTGCTCAAGGCGCACTGTGCTCATCTTTTTTTCTAGCCTCCCGCCGCGGCGTCCATCCCGGTTCCGCGTCTCGCTGCTGCCTTCGTCCTTTCGACCGCTTTTCACGGAAAAAAGGGCACCTCGCGCCGTCCGGCGAACCGGTCTCCGACGCATGATTTCAACTGATGTTTAGCCTCATCGCGGGCCTTCAATGCCCCCGGATCTGCAGCACGGGACCCGCCCCCGCGCCGTTCAGCAGACCCAATGTGTTGTTTGCGCAAACCCGGCGAACCACAAGATGTTGTGCTGTCGCCGGGGAGTAACCTACGCCCGATCTTTGCGCTTGTAAAGTCTTTTGAAGACGGGCGCCGCGGCCGCGCCGAGTCCGCTTGAAACGCCATCCCGACGCCGCAACGCTTGCCACGCGCGTCGCGAAACCGGCGCGCGTTTTCACGGTCTCTAACGCATCCCTTCCGCTCAAAGACGAGTCCGACATCCGATGCCCTGCACGCGCCTCGACCGCCAGCCCACACCCGCCGCGACCGCCCTGGCGCTGAGTCTCGCGCTTGGCGGTCTCATCCCGTGCGCCGGCGCCGCGCTGCCGCCCGCCATCGAGGGGCAGGCCCTGCCCTCGCTCGCGCCGATGCTCGAGCACGTCACCCCCGCGGTCGTGAACATCAACTCGAAGACGCGCGTGCGCGTGCAGAATCCCCTGCTGGACGATCCGATGTTCCGCCGCTTCTTCGGCATGCCCGGCACGCCGCGCGAGCAGGTGCAGCAATCACTGGGCTCGGGCGTCGTCGTCGACGCGACGAAGGGCTACGTGCTGACCAACAACCACGTCGTCGAGGGTGCCGACGACATCTCGGTGACGGTCGCCGACGGCCATACCGTCAAGGCGAAGGTGCTCGGCACCGATCCCGATTCCGATCTCGCCGTGCTGCAGATCCCGCCCGATAAGCTGACCGCACTCCCGGTCGCCGATTCCTCGAAGCTTCGCGTCGGCGATTTCGTCGTCGCGGTCGGCGAGCCGTTCGGTCTCGGCCAGACGGTCACCTCGGGCATCGTCTCGGCGCTCGGCCGCATGGGCATCGGCGGCTCGGGCGTGCAGAACTTCATCCAGACCGACGCCTCGATCAACCCCGGCAACTCGGGCGGCCCGCTGGTGAACCTGCGCGGCGAGCTGGTCGGCATCAACTCGATGATCTTCTCGCCGTCCGGCGGCAACGTCGGCATCGGCTTCGCGATTCCGTCGAACCTCGCCATGGACGTCATGCGCCAGCTGATCCAGTTCGGCGAGGTCAAGCGCGGCGCGCTCGGCGTCGACACGCAGGACGTCACGCCCGAGCTCGCGCACATGCTCGGCCTCACCGACGTCACGCGCGGCGCGGTCGTCACGCGCGTGCGCGCCGGCTCGCCGGCGGAGGCGGCCGGCATCAAGCCGGGCGACGTCATCGTCTCGCTCGGCGGCAAGGTCGTCGCGAGCGATCAGGAGCTGCACAACCTCGAAGGCCTCGGCTCGGCCGGCGCCGCCGTGCAGGTCGGCATCCTTCGCGAAGGCAAGCCCGTGACGCTCAATGCGACGCTGAAAGTGCAGGAGCTCCACATCGCCAGGGGTGACACGCTCGACGCGCGCCTCGCCGGCGCGACGTTCGCCGATTCGAGCGACAGCCTGCGCCGCCGCGGCATCACCGGCGTCACGGTCGCGCGCATCGCCGAGACGAGTCGCGCGTTCACGAGCGGCCTTCGCGGCGGCGACGTCATCGTCGCGGTCAACCAGCGCGACATCGACAACGCCGCCGACTTCGAGCGCATCCTCGGCACCAAGCCGCGCCAGCTCGTGTTCACGGTCGTGCGCGGCGACGGCGCGTTCTTCCTGCGCGTGCAATGACCTTGCCCTCAAGCGAGTCGACGTCATTCCCGCGAAAGCGGGAATCCACGGGTCGTTCCCGCAACACGAAGCAACGTTGATTCCCGCTTTGGCGGGAATGACGCGTCAAAAGGCGCCCGGAAGCGCACCGCGCATCGACGTTTTCCCGCGGCCGCGACCGCGCAGACTGCTGAACGCGTCCGCGCATCGGGCGCGCGCGCGTGCTAATGTTGCGCCGGTTTTTTCGACCCGCCGACTCGTCATGTTCAAGCGCTCCGCCCTCGCCGTTCAGCTCGTTGCCATCGCGCTGTTCCTCGCTGCCGCCGCCACCGCTTCGGCTGCGGAGGACGAGCTCCTCTGGCGCGGCGACCACGCGACGGCGCGCACGATCATGGATGAGCTCGCGAAGGAATACGCGAAGGAAAAGAAGGGCAAGATCACGCTGCAGCCGTTCTCGACGGTGTCGGGCCTGGACGCCGTGGCGCAGGGCACCGCGGACATCGCCGGCAGCGCGCGCCCGAAATACACCAAGCGTCCCGAGGAAGCCGGCATCAACTTCGTGCCGGTCGCGCTCGACGCGGCCGTCATGATCGCGTATCCGAAGAACCCGGTGCAGTCGCTGACGCTGCACCAGGTCTACGATCTCTACTACGGCCGCATCACCAACTGGAGCACGCTCGGCGGCGAGCCCAAGGACGTCAACCTCTACGGCATCGCGGCCCCGCTCGACGGCGTCGAGTTCAGCGTGCGCGATCTCGTGTTCCGCAACGGCGACCAGCGCGTCGCGGTCCCGCGCCTCTATCTCAATACGACCAAGCTCGAGGAAGGCGTCTCCATCGATCCCGCCGGAATCGGTCTCTCGACGCTCGCGAGCATCCACGACAACAAAGGCGTCAAGGCGCTCGCGATCGAAGGCATCAGCGCGACGCAGCAGACGATCGCCGACGGCAACTATCCGCTCTACA
>CALFNI010000570.1 GCA_937902695.1 uncultured Rhodanobacteraceae bacterium | reverse complement strand
GGTGTCGGTCAGCCCCGGCCCGAGCCTGTTGGGCGGCGCCCGGGGTCAGTCGTGCGCCGCGGCGTTGGGCGCCAACCAGGTGCTGTCCGCCGGAGGCCGCACGTACAACACGGCGGTGAGCAAGGCGAAGTCGAGCGCCGTCGTGGAGGTGATGACGCTGCTCAACAGCGGCAACATCACGCCCGCCAACGCCGACCCGCTGCCCGTCGCCCGGTACGATCACACCTGCACCACCCTGGCCGATGGTTCGATCGTCTGGGTCCAGACGACGTCGGGCAGCAGCGCACACGCATCCTCGTCGCCGGCGATCGATCCCGGTCGCGAGTATGTCTATGCATACGGCCTCGACGGCTGCGTGCACCGGTACAGGATAGGCGACGGGGTCGAAACACTCACGCCGGGTCCAGTCGGATGGCCCGCGCTCGTTACGTTGAAACCCGACGTCGAGAAAGTTGCCGGTGGCCTTACGATCGTCGAGAGGGGCGGCAACGCATATGTCGTCGCCGTCACCGACGGTTACAACGGCGACGGCGGCGACTATCAGGGTCATGTCACCACGATCGATCTAGCGACCGGCGTGCAGAACGTCTTCAACGCCATGTGCAGCGACGTGACGACGCACCTCGCACGCGGCGCGTGCGCCGATGCGCGCAGCGGAATCTGGGGCCGCGGCGGCGCGACGTTCGACGCGACGACCGATCGCATGTACGTCGCGACCGGTAACGGCCGCTTCGACGCGAACGCGGGTGGCTACGACTGGGGCGACAGCGTATTCGCGCTCGTACCCGACGGCAGCAGTGCCGGCGGGATGCCGATCGACAGCTACACGCCTGCGAACTATGAGGATCTCGACGTCTCCGACCAGGATCTCGGCCTCACCTCGCTTGCGATCCTGCCGACACCCGAGGGAAGCAACGTGGCGCACCTCGGGTTTCAGATCGGCAAGGAGGGCATCGGCTATCTGATCGACCTCGACAACATGAGCGGCACGTCGCAGCCAGCCGGTGTCGGCGGTGAACTTCAGGAGCTATTCCTCGGCGCCGGCGACACGATGAGCCAGCCCGCGGTATGGACCGACCCCGACGATGGCTCTACCTGGATGTTTACGTCAGGCACCGCCTGGCAGCTCGTGCTCGATGGATCGGGCACGCCGTCGCTCGAAATACGCTGGGGGCCGGGCCCCGCCGGCGGAATACCGATCATTGCCGATGACGTCCTCTACTGGTCCAACGGGCTGATTGCGGTCGATCCGAGGACGGGTGACCCGCTCTGGTTTTCGGGAGGCGGCGGGAGCTCGCATTGGCAGAGCCCGATCATCGTCGACGGGTCGGTCTACTTCGCGGACAGCGACGGATATCTTTCGAAATGGACCTTGCCAGTCACCTATGTCGTAACCCCGGTTGTGAGCGATCCCGCCGCTGGCACCATTGATCCCGCCGAGCCGCAAGTGGTCGCTGAGGGCAACTCCACACGGTTCACGGTAGCGCCGATTCCTCCCTATGCGATCGCATCGGTTTCGGGGTGCGGCGTCTACTTCGACGGCGAGTTCTACGAAACGTCCTCGATCTATGCAGACTGCACCGTGACGGCAGTTTTCGTCGTCGATCCGATCTTCGCGAGCGGCTTCGACGGTGTACACGGTGCGGTGCGACCCGATGCGCCTACTTCGCGCGAGGGCGCGCCTGCTTCATCACCTCGCCGATCGCCGTGACGATCGCCTCCGGCTGATCGAACTGCATGTCGTGCGACGAGTTCGCCACGAGGCGGCGCTCGCTGCGCGTCGACGTCGCGAGGATCAGCGTGTTCGTCTTCTGCTGCGCCGCCTCCATCGCGCTCTTGCCGTCGGGCGGCGCGTCCGCGAACGAACCGTCGGCGACGAGTACGATCAGCGGCGTCGCGCCGTGCGATTCCTTCGGCGAGACGGGCTCTTCGAAGATCGTCATGTTCGTCTCGAACTCGGACGTCAGCGTGTGCCAGAACGGCGGCTTTTCCTTCTGCATGTGGATCGCCGCGTTCAACGCATCGGGATAGCGCGGATCGGGCGGGCGAATGCACTTCGCCGCATCGCCTTGCGGCTTGGCGAGCTGTCCGGCGCTCGCGGCCTTGCCGCACATCCTGGCGAACGCGATGACGTTCTCGTG
>CALFNI010000569.1 GCA_937902695.1 uncultured Rhodanobacteraceae bacterium | reverse complement strand
AGCAGACGTATCAGCCGCCGGGAAGCAAGGTCGCCCAGAGCCCGCTCGACGTGCGCTTCAACCTGACCGGATATCTGCGTCAGCCCGGCAAGGCGCCGGCGGCGAAGACGCCGCCTGCGTCGAAGGGCACGAAGTGAACGTTCGCATCGCACGCCTGACAACGACCGTGCTCGCCGGCGCATGCGGCTTCCTGCTGTTCACCGCTTTGCTGCAGTACGCGGGTGTCGGCCGCGGCTATCGCTGGGCCGCCGACGATCCCGCCAGCGAGCCGCCGCTGCCGGGCAGCGCAATCGACGACAAGCCGCTGAAGCTCCCGCCCGCGAACGCATTCGCCGAAGTGCAGATGCATCCGCTCTTCAACGAGGATCGAAAGCCCACGCCGATCGACGCGAGCGACGGCGACGACGCTGCGGGGCCGCAGAGCCCGCTCAACATCACGCTGACCGGCATCATCTCGACATCGTCGATCAAGATTGCGATGGTGCAGGACAAGGCGCGGAACCAGTCGGTGGCGCTCAAGGTCGGAATGCCGCTGGAAGGCGACCAGGCGAGCTGGACGCTCGTCGAGGTCAAGCCGCGCAGCGTCGTATTCAGGAGCGCGGCGAACGAGAAGACCGAAGTCGAGCTCGAGACGGCGGTCGCGCCGCCGCCGAGGGCGCCCGCGCCGCGCACCGCGCGCACGGGATCGCCTGCGAACAACGCACGCAACGGCGCGGACAGGGACAAGAACAAGAAGGATTCCGGTGACCTCGCCAAGCGCATCGAGGACCGCCGCCGCCAGATGCGCGAAGATGCGGAAAAGCTGCGGGGTCAGAACGGCAAGGGTTCGCCGCCGAAGCCCGAGCCGCCGCCCAAGAAGTGACGGAGTGAGAAACGTGTCATCAAGATTCATCACCCCGCTGATCGCCTGCCTGCTGGTGCTGCTCGCCGGCTGCGCGTCGCCGCCCGAACATCACGGCCAGGCCGACAGCGACATCCTGACGCCGGACACGATCCTGAAGCCGGCTGCGCCGGTCGAGGCGGGCAATCCCGATACGGGCATCTCGCTGTCCTCGCAGGCGCTGACGAACCAGGAGTCGCCCAAGCCCGAGCTTCAGGTCGGCACCGGCAAGTTCTTCACGAAGGTGCCGAGCCAGAAGGTCGCGCCGACCGGCGAAGCCGACGTCGTCTTCAATTTCGAGAATCAGCCGGTGCAGGCCGTCATCAAGGCCGTGCTCGGCGATCTCATGCAGGAAAACTACACGATCGCGGCGAATGTCGGCGGCAACGTGACGTTCTCGACCGCCAAGCCGATCCATCGCTCCGAGGCCCTCTCGGTGCTCGAGACGCTGCTCGCCGCGAACGGCATCAGCCTCGTGCATGAGAACAACCGCTACGCGGTCGTGCTGACGAAAGACGCGATTCCGGGCCATCTGTCGCCGACGACGATGTCGGCGATGTCGGCCAAGGGCTACGAGCTGCGCATCTTCCCGCTGCAGTACATCTCGCCGAGCGAGATGGCCAAGCTCCTCAAGCCGTACGCGAAGCCCGAAGCATTCGTCAACATCGATCCGAACCGCAGCCTGCTCGTGATGGCGGGCACGGCGAACGAGCTTGCGAACTACCAGCAGACGATCGAGACGTTCGACGTCGACTGGCTCAAGGGCATGTCGATCGGCGTCTACACGCTGCAGCATGTCGACGTGACCAAGCTCCTGCCCGATCTCCTCAAGATCTTCGGCACCGAGGCGAATCGCCGCTGGCCGGCATGTTCCGCTTCATGCCGATCGAGCAGACCAACTCGCTCGTCGTGATCACGCCGCAGCCGGAATACCTGAAATCGGCCGAGGAGTGGCTGTACCGGCTCGATCGTGGCGGCGCGGAGAACGCGACGCAGCTCTACGTCTACAACGTCAAGAATCTGAAGGCGCCGGATCTGGCCGACTATCTCGGCCAGATCTTCCTCGGCGCGAGCGCCACGTCGCACAGCAAGACGGTCGGCAGCGTCGCGCCGGGCCTGCGGCCGACCACGCTCGGCACGCGCGGCGGCGGTTCGAGCACGCTCGGCGGCGCGAGCAATACGACGATGAGCTACCAGAACTCGCTCCGCCCGCAGTCGAACAGCGAGAAGAACACGCCGGCCTCGACGGGCGGCGGCACGACGCCGGGATCGACGCCGGGCCAGGGCGCCAAGGAAACGGACATCCGCATTTCGGCGATCGAGGAAAACAACCAGCTGATGATCCAGGCGACGCCGATCGAGTGGTCGCGCATCGAGGCCGCGATCAAGAAGCTCGATGTCATTCCGCTGCAGGTGCAGATCGAGGCGCGCATCCTCGAGGTGTCGCTGAGCGGCGATCTCAACTACGGCGTGCAGTGGTATCTCACGGGACTCATCAGCACGCCGAGCGGATCGGCGCAGGATAACGGCCGGTATCCGTACGTTTATCCGCCGGGCTCGCCGGGCCAGTCGTTCACCGGCAACTCGCACGATCGCCACCGTCTTTCGCTCGGCGCGACCGGCAACGTCAAGCCATCGACCAACAGCGGTTTCTTCTACTCGTTCCTCAACAAAAACTTCGAGGTCGCGATCAACGCGCTAGAGACGAGCGGGCAGGCGAAGTCGCTCGCAGCGCCCTCGCTGCTCGTCGCGAACAACCAGGAAGCGCAGATCAACGTCGGCCAGCAGATCCCGGTCGTGCAGACGTACTACAGCGGCCTCGGCACGGTCTCGAACACGAACGGCACGACCTCGCTCGCGCAGACCGGCTCGGTGCAGTACCTCAACACCGGCGTCACGCTCGACGTGAAGCCGCGCGTCAATCCGG
>CALFNI010000568.1 GCA_937902695.1 uncultured Rhodanobacteraceae bacterium | reverse complement strand
GCTACTGCTTGACGGCCTCGCCGGCCTCGCGACACTCCTCGCATACGCCATGCACTTCGAGCGTCTGCGCGCGCGGCTTGAAGCCGTGCTCCCTGGCCTGCTCGCCGAGCAGGCGCGACACGCGCTCGTCGCAGATCTCGACGGCACCGGCGCACACGTCGCAGATCAGGAACGGCACCTGATGGGCTTCGTTCGGATGATGGCAGCTGACGAAGGCGTTGACCGATTCGAGCTTGTGGATGAAGCGATGCTCGAGCAGGAAATCGAGCGCGCGGTAAATCGTCGGCGGCGCCGCGCCGCCGCGACCCTCGCGGAGCTGGTCGAGCAGGTCGTACGCCTTGACCGGCTTCTCGGAGGCAGCGACGAGCTCGAGCACGCGCAGCCGCAACGGCGTCAGGCGCAGCCCGCGCAGCTCGCACGCGCTGGAAACGGCGCCGATGAATGCCTTCGCGTCGTGCCGATGCGTATGGCGACCGTGGCGCTGGATGGCGGGCTTGTGCATTGCGTCGACTTTACTCCGCGCGCCTTGTTTCTGCGATCGGCCGGTCGCGCATGCCGGATATCCGGCACTATGGTGCCGCGCGCACGCCGAATCAACGTCGGAAGGGGTCAAACGGATCGCGCGCACTCACCAGCCGCGGGAGCGATCCTGCGATTTGAGGCGCGAGCGCGTCGTCTGGCTCGCGTACTTCGCGAAATGGATGCCGCAGTTGTGGCAGACCTTGGCGTCGGGCGAGTTCTTGCGGCCGCATTCCGGGCATTCGCGCGGCTCGCGCTTCGCAACCGCGATGACGATCCAGCCGATCGGTCCCAGCGCGGCGCCCCAGATGAAGCCGGCGAGCCAGCGGCCTTTCGATCGTCCGATCAGCGCGCCGATCGCCGCGCAGACCAGCGTCAGGAAAATCGCCCATTCCCACAGCGAAGGATCGAGCAGGGCGCGGACGCACGACTGCAGCAACGCCTGCACGGCCTCGGGATCGGTCTGGTCGACCGCCGAGAGCGACGCGTAGGTGCACTCGAGCGCCATCGCGGTCTCAGTCGACGCGCCGCAACGCCGCTTCGATGCGGCGGAGGGCTTCGTCGCGACCGGCGAGGAATGTCGTGTGGTCGATCGACGGCGACACCTGCGTGCCGGTCATGGCGACACGGAGCGGCTGCGCGACCTTGCCCATGCCCTCGCCGATCGACGCGGCGGCCGCGTCGATTGCGCCGTGCACGCTCTGGACGGTCCACTCGGGAAGCTCGGCGAGCTTTGCCTGCACGGCTTCGAGCGCGGCGCGCGCGGTCGGCGTCCGGAGGTGCTTCGTCACGGCCGCGGCGTCGTACGTTTCGAGCGGCGCATACCAGACGCGCGCCTTCTCGGCCATTTCCTTCAGCGTCTTCGCGCGATCGCGGAGCGCGACGATCACGTCGACCGGATCGGGCCCCGTCGCGGGGTCGATGCCTGCCGCACGAAGCTGCCACTCGAAATGCGACGCGATCTCGAGCGGATCGTCGCTCTTCAGGTACTGCTGGTTCAGCCACGACAGCTTTTCGAGATCGAAGCGCGCGGCGGACTTGTTGACCTCGGCGACGTCGAAGAGCTCGATCATCTCCTCGCGCGAGAAGATTTCCTTGTCGCCGTGCGACCAGCCGAGGCGGACGAGGTAATTCAGGAGCGCGTGCGGCAGGAACCCGTCGTCGCGGTATTGCATGACGCCGACCGCGCCGTGGCGCTTGGAGAGCTTCTGCCCGTCCGCGCCGAGGATCATCGGCAGGTGCGCGAACTCCGGCGGCGTCCTGCCGAGCGCGTGATAGATGTTGATCTGGCGCGGCGTGTTGTTGACGTGATCGTCGCCGCGGATGACCTCGCCGATCTCCATGTCGATGTCGTCGACGACGACCGCGAAATTGTAGGTTGGAAATCCGTCCGAGCGGATCAGCACGAGATCGTCGAGCTCCTCGTTGCTCCACTCGACGCGGCCCTTGACCTTGTCGTCGAACACGACCGTGCCCGACAGCGGGTTCTTGAAACGGATGACGCGGTTGGGATCCTCGCGGAGCGGCTCGTTGCGCTCGCGGTAGTAGCCGTTGTAGCGCGGCTTCTCGTTTTTCGCCATCGCCGCGTTGCGCATCGCTTCGATGTCGTCCTTGCTCTCGTACGCGTAGTACGCCTTGCCGGCGCGCAGCAGATCCTCGGCGACCGCCCGGTAGCGGTCCATGCGCAGCGTCTGGTAATACGGGCCCTCGTCGGCGTCGAGCCCGAGCCAGTGCATGCCGTCGAGGATCGCCTGCACGGCAGCCTCGGTGGAACGCTCGCGGTCGGTATCCTCGATGCGCAGGATGAACTCGCCGCCGCGGTG
>CALFNI010000567.1 GCA_937902695.1 uncultured Rhodanobacteraceae bacterium | reverse complement strand
CTCGCGCTCCGCCGCGCGCTCGCCGACGCCGGGCTCGCGCCCGAGGACATCGATTACATCAACGCGCACGGCACCGGCACGCCCGCGAACGATCCCACCGAGACGCGCGCGATCCGCGCGACGTTCGGCGAGCGCGCGAATGCGCTCGCGGTGTCGTCGACGAAATCGATGCACGGCCACGCACTCGGCGCCGCCGGCGCGATCGAGCTCGTCGCGACGATCGGCGCGCTGCGCGACGGCGTCGTGCCGCCGACGGCGAACTTCGTCGATCCCGACCCCGAATGCGATCTCGACTACGTGCCGAATGTCGCGCGCGAGATGGACGTGCGCGCCGCGCTCAGCAATTCGTTCGCGTTCGGCGGCCTCAACGCCGTGCTTGCGCTCCGCCGCGCGCGCTAGCCTTACGATCGCGCGCCCGCGCGTCGCCTTTTCTGCTGTGCGAAACCGCTGAACGGCGCGCGACTCGTTCATTCATCGCGCGACTCGCCTGGAGGGATTCGATTGGCAGGGATTCAGTTCCTTCGGGCTAGCTTGGCATCCACGACAAGGCGCCCTCTCCGGACGCCATCAGGAGTCAACGATGCAAGCTGCGAAGAAACTGATACTGGCCTCGGCGCTCGCGCTCGCAGGCACGAGTTTCGCAGAGGCGCGTACGGTAATTTACGCGGATATCGAGCCGCCGGCGCTCCGGGCGGAGGTCGTGCCGGCGCCGCGCGTCGGCTACGTGTGGGCGCCGGGCTACTGGGGCTGGCGCCATCACCGGTACGTGTGGGTCGGCGGCCACTACGTGCGCGCGCGTCACGGCTATCACTACCGGCCGGCGCGCTGGGAGCATCATGATGGCCACCGCTGGCGCTACTACGGCGGCGGCTGGGACCGCTGATCCCGTCTTGCGCGGAACCTGAAGCGCCCGCCGATCGGCGGGCGCTTTCGCGTCAGGCGGCGCGCTTTGCCTTCGTCAGCAACTGGTCGAGGAGGCGCAGGCCAAGATCGATCTCCTCGGCGCTGATGTGCAGCGACGGCGCAAACGTGATGACGTTCTTGTAGTAGCCGCCGACGTCGAGCACGAGCCCGATCTTCTTTCCTTTTTCGTCGAGCTCGCCGGCGAGCCCGATGTCGCACATGCGGTCGAGCAGCTTCTTGTTCGGCGTGAAGCCGTCCGCTTCGCAGATTTCCGCGCGCAGGGCGAGACCGAGACCATCGACGTCGCCGATTTCCCGATGGCGCTTCTGAAGATCACGCAGGCCTTCGAGAAAGTGCGCGCCCTTGCGCATCACCATCGATGAGTAATCCGTTTCGGCCAGCATCTTCATCGTTTCCAGTCCGACCGCGGTGCCGAGCGGGTTCGACG
>CALFNI010000566.1 GCA_937902695.1 uncultured Rhodanobacteraceae bacterium | reverse complement strand
TCACGCAGGCGATCAGCAAGCAGCTGCTGCCGGTGTACGACAAGCCGATGATCTACTACCCGCTGTCGACGCTGATGCTCGCCGGCATCCGCGACGTGCTCGTCATCAACACGCCGCACGAGCAGCCGCTGTTCCAGCGCCTGCTCGGCGACGGATCGCAGTGGGGTCTTTCGATCAGATACGCCGTGCAGCCGTCGCCGGACGGGCTCGCGCAGGCGTTCGTCATCGGCCGCGATTTCGTCGGCGGCGAGCCGAGCTGCCTTATCCTCGGCGACAACATCTTCTACGGGCACGGCCTCACCGAGTCGATGGAGCGCGCGGTGAACCGCGATCGCGGCGCGACGGTGTTCGGCTACTGGGTGCGCGATCCTGAGCGCTACGGTGTCGCCGAGTTCGACGCCGGCAATCGCGTCGTCGGCCTCGAAGAGAAGCCGGCGAAACCGAAGTCGCACTGGGCCGTCACCGGGCTTTACTTCTACGACAACCGCGTCTGCGACTACGCCGCCGCGCTGAAGCCGTCGCCGCGCGGCGAGCTCGAAATCACCGACTTGAACCGCTGCTACCTCGACGAGGGCTCGCTGATGCTCGAGCGCCTCGGCCGCGGTTATGCCTGGCTCGACACAGGCACCCACGAATCGCTGACGGAGGCCTCGAACTACATCGAGACGATCGAGAACCGGCAAGGCCTCAAGGTCGCGTGCCCCGAAGAGATCGCCTACCAGAGCGGCTGGATCGACGCGGCGCAGGTGCAGCGCCTGGCGGCGCCGCTGGCGAAGAACGGCTACGGCCGCTACCTCTTGCAGCTGATCGAGCAGGGCAACGTCCGGTGAGGATCATCCAGACCGCGCTGCCCGGTTGCGTCGTCATCGAGCCCGCGGTGCACGGCGACTCGCGCGGCTTCTTCTACGAAAGCTGGAACGCGCGCACGTTCGCCGATGCGGGGATCGACATCGCGTTCGTGCAGACGAACGTCTCGCGCTCGGCGCGCGGCGTGCTGCGCGGCCTGCACTATCAGTGGCCCCATCCGCAGGGGAAGCTCGTCAGCGTCGTCGAAGGCGAGGTCTACGACGTCGCGGTCGACATCCGCGTCGGCTCGCCGACGTTCGGGCACTGGGCGGCGGCGATCCTGTCGGCCGAGAACAAGCGGCATTTCCTGATACCGGAAGGCTTCGCGCACGGTTTTGCGGTGCTCTCCGAGAATGCGACGTTCGTCTATCAGTGCACGGCGCTCTACGACCGCGCGAGCGACGCCGGCATCCGCTGGGACGATGCGCGCATCGCGGTCGACTGGCCGATCTCGCAGCCGATCCTGTCGGACAAGGATCAGAAGACGCCGTTCCTCGACGAGATCGCCCGCGAGAAGCTGCCGACGTATCCGCCGTGAGGATCCTCGTGCTCGGCGCGAACGGGCAGGTCGGGCACGAGCTCGTGCGCGCGCTGGCGGCGCTCGGCGACGTCGTGCCGGCGGTGCGCGCCGCGACGCGGGCAGACGCGATGCACGCCGATCTCGCGGATGCGCGATCGCTTGCGGCGGCGCTCGACCAGGCGCGCGCCGACGTCGTCGTCAACGCAGCCGCCTATACGGCCGTCGATCGCGCGGAGGACGAACCTGGTCTCGCCGCCCGCGTGAACGATCGCGCCGTCGCCGAAATCGGCGCGTGGGCGAAGCGCAACGGCAGGCGCGTCGTGCACTACTCGACGGACTACGTTTTCGACGGCTCGTCGACGCGGCCGTACCGCGAGGACGACGCAACCGCGCCGCTCGGGGCCTACGGCCGCTCGAAGCTCGCCGGCGAGGCAGCGCTCGGCGCGAGCGGCGCGCGCCATCTGATCGTGCGCACGGCCTGGGTGTATGCCGCGCGCGGCCACAATTTCCTGCGCACGATGCTGCGGCTCGCGGGCGAGCGCGACGAGCTCCGCGTCGTCGCCGACCAGACCGGCGCGCCGACGCCGGCGCACCTGATCGCCGATGCGACCGCGGCGATGCTGCGCGGGTGGGCCGGCGATGGCGACGATGCCCGCCGCGATGGCGTCTATCACGTCGCCTCGGCCGGACGCTGCAGCTGGTTCGACTTCGCCGAAGCGATCGTCGTCGGCGCGGCGGAACGCGGTCTGATTCCGCGCCGGCCGCGCGTCGTAGCGATCGCGACGGCCGATTACCCGACGCGGGCGCGGCGGCCGGCGTATTCGGTCCTCGATACCTCGAAGGCTGCCGGCGCGTTCGGTCTACAATTGCCGGCATGGCGCGACGGGCTTCGATCGGTGCTCGACGCGCTGGACGCATAACGCTGTTGGAGTTCCGACGATGCTCGTACCCGTGATCCTTTCCGGCGGCGCCGGCACGCGGCTTTGGCCCGTATCGCGCAGCGCCTATCCGAAGCCGTTCATGCGCATGGGCGACGGCGAATCGCTGCTGCACAAGACGCTCGATCGCGCGCTGCGC
>CALFNI010000565.1 GCA_937902695.1 uncultured Rhodanobacteraceae bacterium | reverse complement strand
CGCTCTGCGGCGGCGTCCGCCGCGGCGGCCGCGCCGCTCTCGCCGAGCATCGCATGCAGCAGCGCCGCCGCGCGCGCGGCGCGGAAATCCAGCGCGACATACGGATCGAGGCGCTTCGCCAGCATCTCGGCCCGCGCGCCGTCGGAGCGCCGGAGCGCATGCCCGGCATAGGCGACGGCGGCGGCGACGACGCGCGCCGGCTCGCCGGTGCTTTCGGCGTACGCAAGGGCGGCGGCGAAATGACGATCGGCGTCGGGATCGCCCTGCGCGTCGAGCATCTTCCCCTGCGCCATGTCGTTCGCGAACGTCCACTCCGGATCCTGCGGCGACGCCGCGAACTCCGAAAGCCGCGCCAGCAGCGGCGCGGCCGCCTCCGGTGCGCGGCTCTGGAGCGCCGCATCGGTGAGCACGATCGCGGCACCGGGCACCGTGTCGCCGCAGGTTCCGACCGGCGCCTGCTCGAAATCGCGGACGATCTCGTCGGCAAGATGCAGCGCGAGCGGCGCCTTGCCCTGATCGACCAGCACCGACGCGCGCAGCACGCCGAACGCGGGATCCGTCGACGCGTGGTCGCCGCCGGCATCGAAGCGGTCGAGCACGCGCGCCGCCTCGGCAAGGCGGCCGTTCCGGCGGAGCGCTTCGACATGCCGTGCGCCCATGAACCGGATCAGCAGCGGATCCTCGAGCCGGGGCAGGAGCTTCCACGCGCGCGCACTGCTCTGGAGGGCGCCGGCGTTGTCGAGCACGGTCAGTCGCGTGTCGACGCGCCCCGCGAGCGCGATGGCGACCTGATCGGCGATGTCAAAACGGCCATAGACATCGATCGCGCGGTCGAACATGCGCGTCGCGTCGTCGTAATGGCCGCGCTGGCTTTCGATCAGTGCGCCGTTGAGATCGAGGCCCGCAAGTCCGATCGGATCGCCGCTGCGCTCGAGAACGCTGCGCGCGCGGCCGATGTCGGCGACGGCGAGATCGACCCGCGCGAGGCTGCCTTCGAAGACCGCGCGTTCGGTGAATGCGCGGCCCTGCAGCGAGAGATCGCCGTCCGGGACCAGCGTTTCGAGCGCCCTGGTGTAGTGCTGCTGCGCGGTGTCGAATGCGTGGCGGCGAATGTCGACGCCGCCGAGTCCCATCTCGCCGAGAACCTTGATGTTCGCCGGCACGGCTGCATCCGTGACGAGCGGCGTGAACGCTGCCTCGGCCTCGTCGAGCTTGCCGGCGCGAAACGCGACCTTGCCGGCGCGCGCAAGCAATCGAGGATCGTTGCGCGCGCTTTCGCCAGCGCCTTCGAGCACGGTGCGCGCCTTGGCCAGATCGCCTTCGAGCAACGCGGCATCGACGCGCTGGCTGATTTCGTTGATCTGATCGGGCGGCGACGCGGCGAGCTGCGCGGCGTGCCAGGTGTCTTGGAGAAACGCCCCGGTCGCATCGTTCGCGGCCGGCAACGGCGACGGATCCTGCGCGCGGTACGTGTGCGCGCGGCCGTCGTGGTACGCGTCGATCGAGAAGCGCCAGACGCCGTCGGCATGCTCGGCGCGCGGCACGAGCAGATAATCCGCGGCGGTCAACGCGGCGAGGCGCGCGCGTTCGTCGGCATCCGGCGCGGCGCCGCCGGGCAGCCTGGCGATCGCGACGACACGCTCGCTCGGCAACACCTTGAGGCGCGCGTCGCGCAGGCGAGACGCCACATAGTCCATCGCACCAAGGCGGATCCACGCCGCTTCCGCCGACGCATCGGCGACGCTGACCGGCAGGACGACGATCAGCGACGGCACCACGGCGGCCTTCGGCACGGCGCGTCGATCCCGCCGCGCGAAACCGACGGCTGCCGCCGCCAGCACGACGAGCGCCAGCGCGCCGATCGCGTATCGCGCGCGCGTGCCGCGAAAGCCCGCACGCGCCGGCGCTGCGGATCCGGCAACCGGCTCGATCGGCGCCGCCTGCGCTTCCGTCCGCGTTGCGCCGACGGCGTCGATTTCGCCGGGCGCGCCTTCGACGCGTACCGGCGCGACCCACCGGTAACCGAAGCGCGGCACCGTGCGCAGGCTGCGGTCGCCCTCGTCGCCGATCGCACGGCGCGCGCGCCAGATCGTCTGCGTCAGCAACGTATCGCTCGCGTCGACCCGGCCCCAGACCGCCGCGATCAGCTCGTCGCGCCCGACCGCGCGGTCGCGATACTGCAGGAGATAGGCGAGGCATTCGAGCGACTTGGGCGGAATCGGCACGCGCTCGTCGCCGCGCCACAGCTCGCGGGCGGCTGCATCGAGCAGATAGTCGTCGAAGCGATAGCGAAAGACTTTCATGCGGGCAGAGCATACCGCCTGGGGCTCGCCGCCCGCGTTCAGGCGTGCGCTGCGGCTATCGCCTTCGCCTGCAGCGACACGCGCTTCCTGCCGCCGATCGCCTGCGTGCCGACTTCGCGAAAGCCCATGCGCGCGTGGAACCGCATCGAGCCCGGATTCGGCGGCTCGATGTCGAACTCGCACGTGAGCCACCGCGCGCCGCTCGCTGCCGCGAATGCCTCGATGTCGTCGTACAGCATCGCGCCGAGCCCGCCGCCGCGATGCGTCGGCGCGACGACGATGCGGTCGATGTAGAGGAAATGCGGGTAACACCCGACGAACCAGAGATAGTTCGGACTGTCGTACGGCGCGCCCTCGCGGAAGGCGAGCAGGAAGGCCGCGATCCCGCCGCCGGCGTCGACGACCTTGTGATACGCAGCCGAGCGATGCAGCGCCGCGAGTCGCTGCGCGTCCAGCGGGCTCAGGACATGCACCGACTCGTCGTTGAGCGCGAGGATCGCGGCGAAATCGCCCGGCGTCGCATCGCGGATCGCCGTCACGCCGCGTAGCCGCCGGCGATGCCCTTCGTCGCGACCGCGACAGCGTCGTGCGGGTGCAGGCTCTCGTGGTGCGTCGCCTGCACGCGGAAATCGGCGATGCGCTCGTCGGCATCGAGCGCGCGCTGCATGCGCCGCGCGGCATCCTCGCAGAACATCAGGTTCTGGCCGTTGGCGAGCGCGAACGCCTGCTCGTCCTCGCGCTTGACGGCGGTCTGCACCGGCGTCCGCAATGCGTGTTCGATCAGGTCGATCACGTCGATGATCGGAAGGTCGAAGCCGTGCGCGAGCGTGACGCATACGTCGGCCGTGCTGCGCTGGGCGTGCGGCGTCGCGACGATGCCCTGCTCGCTGCCGAGCCACGCCAGCACCTCGTCGCGCGCGATCGTGTCGCGCGACGCGAAATCCGCGGCGAAGCGGTCCTGGATCAGCTGGCGCGCGAGCGCGGCCGATGCGGGACACGTGCTCGAATACTGGACGCGCACGGCGAGCTCGGCCGCGAATCCGGCCTCGTCGAGCCGCGCGCCGATCTCGACCGGATACGCGCGCCAGCCGCTGTTCGCGCTCGCCAGCGCCGGACGGCGCACGAGATGGTCGAAGCGGATGCGCACGCCGGCGTGCGTCGAAAGATCGGCGTGCGAATCGAGGAAATCGCGCAGCACGCGGCGCAGCGTGCATGGCGTCAGCGTCTCGGCCGAGAAATGGCGATCGAGATGGAGGTAGAGGCGCGACATGTGGATGCCGCGCGCCTGGGCGTCGCGCAGGTCGACGAACGCGGCGACGCGCGCGCTGACGCGCTCTGCCGTGCCGTCAGCGCCGGCGATGAGCACCGGCATCTCGATCTCGTCCATGCCGACGCGATCGAGCCGACCGCCGAGGCCGGGGCGCGTCTCGGCCGCGACGTCGGGCAGGAGGCGCAGTGTGTTTTCGCGTGAAGACATTGGTTTCTCGAACAGCCGGGGACGCTCGCCACCGATCTGTGGCCGCGCGCGCCGGGCTCAATAGCCTAACAGGCGCCGGAAAATCGTGATGCTGCGTTCACCGGCGCGAACGTCGGGCCGCGCGCCAGGCGGCCCAGGTGATCGGAAGCGACAGGCCCGCCAGCGCGTCGTTCAGCGCGGCCAGCGGCTCACGTGCCTTGGCGGCGCCCGCGAGCCGGCTCGCATCGGCCGCGGCCATTGTCGCGCGGAGGACGCCGAGCTGCCCGCCGGCAGCCACTGCGGACAGCTCGCGCGCGAGGTCGGCGAACCAGTCGCGCAAGGCCTCGCTGCGCGCCGGCGATTCGCCGCCGATATCGCCGCGCGCAAGCCGATGCCGCGCGAGCAGGTCCAGCGGCAGCGTCAGCTTCCCGTCGCGCAGCGCATCGGGCAGCACGGCCGTCTCGCGCGCCGCGCGCGACAGCGCGAGCGCGCGTGCTGCCGTCGTCGCATCGGTGGCGAAAAGCGCCGCCTCGATCGCGCCGAGCGGCACGTACAGCTGCGCATATGCCGACAGCAACGTTTCGCGATCGGCGGCGGGCTCCGGATCGCGCTGCGCCATCGCGCCGACGATCGCGGCGTGCCACTCGCGGGGCGGAATCGCCGCGGCGGACATGCGCGAGGCGAGCGCCTGCGTCAACGGATGACGCGCTTCGCCCGTGGCGGCGCGTGCGAGCTCCTCGGCCCACCATTGCAGCTTGATCGCGGCCGGCTGCGCTTCGCGGATGCCGAACGCGGCGTGCTCGATCTCGAGCACGAGGCACGCGAACGCTGCGCGCGCGTCGCGCTCGCCGACGCGTTCGAAACGCAGCGCAAGCGCAAGCTCGGGCCGCGCTTCGATCCACTTCGCCTCGAAGCTGGCAAGCGGCGCGCCGGGAGCTTGCGCGCTCACCAGAGCCCGAGCGTGCGCGGCAGGTCCGACGGCGCCGCGACGACGTGATCGGCGCCCCACGCGTGCGGATCGCCGCCGTCGAGATAGCCCCACGCCGCGGCGACCGTCGACGTGCCGGCCGCGCGGCCGGCCTCGATGTCGCGAATGTCGTCGCCGACGAACGCGCTGGCGAATGCCTCGACGCCGGCAAGCTCGCACGCGCGCAGCACCGGCGCGGGGTCGGGCTTGCGCACCGGCAGGCAATCGCCGGTCACGATCGCGGCGCAGCGGACATGCAGCCCCATCTGCTCGAGCAGCGGCCGCGTCAGCCAGCCGGGCTTGTTGGTGACGACGCCCCAGGCGATCCCGCGCGCTTCGAAGCCTTCGAGCATCGCGCCGACGCCGTCGTAGAGCCGCGTGTGGCGCACCATGTTCGCCGAATAGATGTCGAGGAAGCGCGGCAGCCACTGGTCGATCATCGTCTCGTCGGCGCCGGGCAATCCGCGGCGCAGCATCGCGCGGCCGCCGGCCGAGACGACCTCGCGCACGCGCGCGGCGTCGGGCGGCGGCGCGCCGAGCTCGCGGCAGAGCGCTTCGACCGCTGCAATCAGATCGGGCGCGGAATCGATCAGGGTGCCGTCGAGATCGAACAGCACCGCGCGCGGCGGGGACGTCCGGGTCATGCGGGTTTCGAGGCGGCGACGAGGTAATTCACGGCGACGCTCGGCGTCAGCCATGCCTTGCGCGCGAACGGGTTGTAGGCGATGCCGCGGAGATCGTCGAGGGCGAGACCGGCGGCGCGCAGGTCGTGCGCGATCTCGCTCGGCTTCAGGAACTGCGCATAGTGATGCGTGCCGCGCGGCAGGAGGCGCAGCACGTGCTCGGCGCCGACGATGGCCGCGCCGAACGCGAGCGGCGTGCGGTTCAAGGTCGAAAGAAACAGCGTGCCGCCCGGTTTCAGCAGCGTCGCAGCGGCGTGGATGACGCTGCCGGGATCGGGCACGTGCTCGAGCATTTCCATGCACGTGACGACGTCGAAGCTCGACGGCATCTCGCCGGCGAACGCCTCGACGCTTGTTTCGCGGTAGTCGACCTTGAGGCCGCT
>CALFNI010000564.1 GCA_937902695.1 uncultured Rhodanobacteraceae bacterium | reverse complement strand
CACGTGCTCGCGATCGGCGGCGATCACGGCATGGGCGGCGCGATCCGTCTCGCCGGCGAGGCGGCGCTGCGCTGTGGCGCGGGCCTGGTCAGCGTCGCGACGCGCGGCGCGAACGTCGCTGCGCTGATCGCCGGCCGTCCGGAGCTGATGCCGCGGGCGGTCGAGGATGCGATGGCGCTCGAGCCGATGCTCGGCCGCGCGAGCGTCGTCGCGATCGGGCCGGGTCTCGGCCGCGAAGAATGGGGCCGCTCGCTGTGGGGCGCCACGCAGTCGACGCGGCTGCCGCTCGTCGTCGATGCGGACGCACTGAACCTCCTCGCCGGCGAGCCGCGCACGCTGCCGAATGCCGTGCTGACGCCGCATCCGGGCGAGGCCGCGCGTCTTCTCGCGACGGACGTCGCGAAGGTGCAGTCCGATCGCTTCGCCGGAGCGCGCGAGCTCGCGAAGCGTTACGGAGCCATTGTCGTGCTCAAGGGCGCCGGCAGCCTGGTCGCCGCGCCGGACGGGCAGGTCGCCGCGTGCCCGTGGGGCAATGCCGGGATGGCGACCGGCGGCATGGGCGACGTGCTGACCGGCGTGATCGCCGCACTGCTCGCGCAGGGCCTGTCGGCGTGGGACGCCGCGTGCACCGGCGTCGCGCTGCATGCGCGCGCGGGCGATCTCGCCGCGGGCGATGCGCCGCGCGGGCTCGTCGCGAGCGATCTCTTCGCGCCGCTGCGCGAGCTCGTGAACGGGCCGGCCCGATGAGCGGCGCGTCGTGGAACGCGGGCGCAGTCGACGAGCCGGGTCTGTGCGCGATCGCGACACGCCTCGCGACCGCGGCCGGCGAGGGCGGCGTCATCTACCTCGAAGGCGATCTCGGCGCGGGCAAAACGACATTCGCGCGTGCGCTGCTGACATCGCTCGGTGTCGGCGAGCGCGTCAAGAGCCCGACGTACAGCCTGATCGAGACGTATCGCGCCGGCGCGCTCGATGCGCATCATCTCGATCTCTACCGCATCGCCGACGCAGGCGAGCTCGAATGGCTCGGTCTTGCCGATCTGTGGACGCCGCGGGCGCTGGTGCTCGTCGAATGGCCGGAGCGCGGCACGGGTTCACTGCCGCCGGCCGATCTCGTCGTGCATTTCCGACATGCGGGCGACCGGCGCGAGGTCGTTGCGGAGCCGCGCTCGGCGCTCGGCGAAAGGCTCGTCGGCGCAATAGCCGTCGTTCCCGCGAAAGCAGGAACCTAGCGGCGTTTTTCGATTGCGGAAGGCGCTGGGTCCCCGCTTTTGCGGGGACGACGCAGAGGGGGAAACTTCATCCGGCCGTCATGAATGAACGGCAGCCCACGGATTTCAAAGGAAAAAGACTTGTAAATACCAGGCCACTTGGGTTTGAATACCGCCCATGTGGGGAGGTCCACGGCCCGTAAGGTTCATTGCGCTCTGCGCGGCGATGCTGATTGCCGGGCCGGGGCTCGCGCGCGCGGCCGAGATCCAGAACCTTCGCATCTGGGCCGGGCCCGAGTACACGCGCGCCGTTTTCGACGTTTCCGGGCCGGCCGACTACAAGCTCTTCGAGCTCGCCAAACCTGACCGCATCGTGCTCGACATCCATGCGAGCAGCTTCGGCGATGCATTCGGCGCGCCCGGCGCGAAGGGCCTCCTGAAGGGCATCCGCGCCGGCAAGCAGGGCAAGGACGACGCGCGCATCGTGTTCGATCTCGCCGAGGGCGTGCATCCGAAGAGCTTCCTGCTCGCGCCGGCCGACAAGTTCGGCTACCGGCTCGTGCTCGATCTCTATCCCGCGACGGAAAAACCGGCGCCGGTGAAGAGCGTCGCGGAAGCCGCGCCGGGCAAGGCGCGCAATGTCGTCGTCGCCATCGACGCCGGCCACGGTGGGGACGATCCCGGCGCGACCGGCTCATCGGGCACGCACGAGAAGGACATCACGCTCGCGGTCGCGCGCCAGCTCAAGAAGCAGATCGACAGGACGCCCGGCATGAGCGCGGTGCTGACGCGCGACGGCGATTACTTCGTGCCGCTCGAAAAACGCTACGCGAAGGCGCGCGACGAGAAAGCCGATCTCTTCGTCTCGATCCACGCCGACGCGTTCAAGAGCGAGGACGCGCGCGGCTCGTCGGTCTGGGTGCTCTCGCCGCGCGGCGCGACGAACGAAGCCTCGCGCTGGCTCGCCGATCGCGAAAACCGCGCCGACCTCGTCGGCGGCGTCTCGCTCGACGACAAGGACGACACGCTCGCCGCCGTGCTGCTCGATCTCTCGCAGGGCGCGACGATGGGCGCGAGCAACGCGGTCGCCGAGCAGGTGCTGACCGCGCTGCGCAAGCTTGGGCCCACGCATCGCGGCTACGTCGAGCGCGCGAACTTCGTCGTGCTGCGCTCGCCGGACGTGCCGTCGATCCTCGTCGAGACCGCGTTCATCACGAATCCGTCGGAAGAGGCCAAGCTCAAGAATCCCGATCATCGCGAGAAGCTCGCGTCGGCGATCCTCGACGGCGTGAACGGCTATTTCCGCGCATCGCCGCCGCCCGGAAGCCTGTTCGCGGCGAACAACGCGCAGCCGTCGAGGCACCAGGCCTCGCTGACGTCGCGGTATGTCGTCAATCGCGGCGATACGATCCGCTCGATCGCCGAGCACCACGGGCTCTCGATCGCGCAGCTGCGCGAGGCGAACGGCCTTGACGAGGACCGCGTGCGGCCGGGCGAGATCCTGCAGATTCCGTCGGGCTGATTCTTTTCCCTTCTCCCGCGCGGGAGAAGGTGCCGAAGGCGGATGAGGGCACGGTGTCGCACGCTGCCATCACCCGCGCTGCGCGCGGCCGCTCCCGCAAGCGGGAGAGGCGAACGGACGCTATGATGCGAAATTGCATCGCCGT
>CALFNI010000563.1 GCA_937902695.1 uncultured Rhodanobacteraceae bacterium | reverse complement strand
TCGCATCGCGCACGGCGTCGCTGACGACGACCATCCTGATCAGGAGGTCGTACTTCGTCGCGAACTCCCAGTCGCGCTCGTCGTGGCCCGGCACGGCCATGACGGCGCCGGTGCCGTAGCCCATCAGCACGAAGTTAGCGATCCAGATCGGCACTTCCTCGCCGGTGACCGGATGGATTGCGACGAGGCCGGTGTCGATGCCCTTCTTTTCCTGCGTCTCGATGTCGGCCTCGGCCGTGCCGCCCTGCCGGCATTCGTCGACGAACGCGGCGACGAGCGGCTTCGACGCGGCAGCCTTGAGGGCCAACGGATGCTCGGCGGCGATCGCGAGATACGTCGCGCCCATCAGCGTGTCCGGGCGCGTCGTGAAGATGCGCAGCGGCTCGGGCTCGCCTTTCACGGCGAAGGCGATCTCGAGGCCTTCCGAGCGCCCGATCCAGTTGCGCTGCATGATCTTGACCGCATCGGGCCAGCCCGGCAGGCGATCGAGCGACTCGAGGAGCTCATCGGCGTACGCGGTGATCCTGAGGAACCACTGCGGAATCTCGCGCTTCTCGACCAGCGCGCCGGTGCGCCAGCCGCGCCCGTCTATGACCTGCTCGTTGGCGAGCACGGTCTGGTCGACCGGATCCCAGTTCACGACCGATTGCTTGCGGTACGCCAGGCCCTTCTTGAAGAGGCGCACGAACATGCGCTGCTCGTGCACGTAGTACTCGGGCCGCGACGTCGCGAACTCGCGCGACCAGTCGATCGCGTAGCCGAGCGTCGCGAGCTGGCTGCGCATATGCTCGATGTTCGCGTAGGTCCACTTCGCGGGCGCCGTCGAGTTCTTGATCGCCGCGTTCTCGGCCGGCAGGCCGAACGCGTCCCACGCCATCGGTTGCAGGACGTTCCTGCCCTGCATGCGCTGATAGCGCGTGATGACGTCGCCGATCGTGTAGTTGCGCACGTGGCCCATGTGCAGCGCACCCGACGGGTACGGCAGCATCGACAGGCAATAGAACTTCGGCTTTGGCGAGTTCTCGTCGACGACGTAGGCGCGCGTCTCGTTCCAGAACTTCTGCGCGTCGGACTCGATCGCGCGGGGATCGTAGGCTTGCTGCATCGTGGGATCGGGGCGGCGCCGCGTGCATCGACGCGCCGGCCGCAAGAAAATATGGGACGAGGAGCCTAGCTCAGCGAACGTCGCATGGAAAGCGCGCGCCGGGCCGCGCCGGGCATCCGCGGCGAGGAAATCCCGTCGCCGAAAACGATGCCGCCGCCCTCGCGGGCGGCGGTTTGCAGGTTCCCTGAAGATCGACCGTACAGCGGTGGCCGCTCGTCCGTGAGCGGCCGCCGTCGGTCACGGGTCGAAACCGTTCGCGAAGATCGTGTCGCTCGCGCAACCCAGCGGGTTGTCGATGCGGCTCGTCATCGTGATTCCGCCACCCGACGGCGCATGCGACTTCGCCGCCAGGGTCGCGTGGACGCTCATCCGCGCATCCGCCGACTGCAACGTTCCCGTCGGCTTCATTTCCGCGAGGATGCCGTACTGGGCAGATTCGGCCGAGCCGCTCAGCAACAGGCCGACGCCCAGGGCGCCTGCCGCGCTGACCGCACTCGCGCGCGTCATTGCTCGTGTCCTCGGTTTCATTTCACTTCCCCTGTGCGGCTTCGAGCTTCTCGAGGCGGGCCGTCAGGCGGTCCACGGTCTTCTGCAGCGCGATGTTCTTCTGGGCGAGCTCCTGCACCGCCGCCATGGTCACGATTTCCGCCGGATAGGTATCCACCTGCAGCACTTCGTTGGCCGGTGTCTTCTCGGCGCCGGGCAGGTATTCGCCCGAGCCCGAGACCGCGTCCGGGAACACCTGCCGGAACTGCTGGGCGATCACGTTGTAATAACGCTGCGAGGCGATCTCGGAATGCTCGGAAAGATACGCTGGCGTGTATTCGAACGTGACGAAGTTGAGGCGCGAAAGCGTATCCAGCGCATTGCTAACCGGCTGGATGTTCTGCTTGATGCGCGCGTCCGACGGGGCCTTCGGATTGGCTGCCGTCGACTGCGAGATCGTCCCCGTGCGGACATTCTTCGCGGAGAGATCGCCGTCGATCTCGACCGGATTGACGACGTGTACGCCGTTGGTCGCATCGATGTAGAGCTTGCCGTCCGCGTCGTGCTCGTAGAGTCGGCCGTAGCTGCCGGTGCGCGAAACCATCGTGATGTCGGCGTCGTCGCGCTTGAGGATGCGCTCGATGCCGCCGGTGGTGCGGCCGA
>CALFNI010000562.1 GCA_937902695.1 uncultured Rhodanobacteraceae bacterium | reverse complement strand
TGAAGCCGATCGTCGAAGGCCGCTGGACCGGCACGATGTGCCTGACCGAGCCGCATTGCGGCACCGATCTCGGCCTCCTGAAGACGAAGGCCGAGCCGGCCGGCGACGGCAGTCATCGCATCAGCGGCACGAAGATTTTCATCACCGCCGGCGAGCACGATCTCACCGAGAACATCGTGCATCTCGTGCTCGCGCGATTGCCGGATGCGCCGGCCGGCGTCAAGGGGATATCGCTCTTCGTGGTGCCGAAGTTCAAGGTCGGTCGCGACGGCACGCCCGGCGCGCGCAACGCGCTCGCCTGCGGCGCGATCGAGCACAAGATGGGCATCAAGGGCTCGGCGACGTGCACGATGAACTTCGACGGCGCCGAAGGCTGGCTCCTCGGGCAACCGAACAAGGGCCTCAATGCGATGTTCACCATGATGAACACCGCGCGCATTGCCGTCGGCCTACAGGGGCTCGCACTGACCGAGCGCGCGTATCAGAACTCGCTGGACTACGCGCGCGAGCGGCTGCAGATGCGCGCGCTCTCGGGCGCGAAGTTCCCGGACAAGCCTGCCGATCCGCTGATCGTGCATCCGGACATCCGCCGCATGCTGCTGACGCAGAAAGCGTTCGCCGAAGGCGGCCGGCTGCTCGCGCTCTACGCGTACACGCAGGAAGACATCCACAAGCGCTCGCCCGATGCCGCCGAGCGCGAGCGCGCCGAGGCGCTCGTCTCGTTCCTGACGCCGATCGTGAAGGCGCTGCTGACCGAAACCGCGATCGAGTGCACGTACGACGCGCTGCAGATATTCGGCGGACACGGCTACATCGTCGAGCACGGCATGGAGCAGTTCGCTCGCGATGCGCGCATCACGACGCTGTACGAAGGCACGACGCAGATCCAGGCGCTCGATCTGCTCGGGCGCAAGGTGCTGCAGCTGCAGGGCGCGGGGCTGAGGCACTTCCTGCTCGACATCAGCGCGTTCTGCGAAGCCCATGCGGGTGCTGCCGACATGGCGGCGTTCATCGGGCCGCTGGCGAGCGCGACGAAGGCATTGAGCGATCTCACGATGGACATCGCCAAGCGCGCGGCGACGAACCCCGATGAAATGGGCGCGGCCGCGTACGATTACCTCTTCTTCAGCGGCTATGTCGCGCTCGCGTATTTCTGGGCGAAGAGTGTCGTCGCCGCGGCGGCGCGCCCGGCGATCCGCGAGGCCAAGTTGCAGACGGCGCGGTTTTATTTCGCGCGCATCCTGCCGCGGATCGGCACGCACGCGGCGGCGATCCGAGCCGGCGCATCGACGCTGCTCGACATGACCGACGCCGACTTCGGCTGATTTCGCCTCTCCCGCTCGCGGGAGAGGCCGCCGCGCTCCGCGCGGCGGGTGAGGGATGCCTTGAGAGAGTGAACCTGGAGCGCCCTCACCCTGCCCTCTCCCGCGAGCGGGAGAGGGGAAGCGTCTCAGGCGACCGAACGCAAGGTCGGCTTGGAGCGGCGGCCCGCGGCGAGATCCGCCGCGTCGAAATCGTCGACCGAGATGAACTCGAACGTCGCATCGCGCACGCGTTTCAGCAGCGCCGCCTCCGCGCCGCTGAGCATGCCCTTCGCTTCGGCGTCGGCGAGTTGCGCGGCGTAGTCGTAGCCCGAAAGCTCGCCGGATTTGGCCGCCTTCAGGAACTTCCGCTCGATGGGCTCGGCGGCGATCACGTCCGGCAGCAGTGCATTCATGCGTCCGACCGGATTGTTCGGATTGGGCGTCTTGTAGATGCCTTCCGTCAGCCGGTCACGCGCCTCGTTCGGCGCCGTCAGCAACGCGGCGACGCGGCGGCCGAGGCGATCCGACGGCGGCACCTCGCGACGCCCGAATGGAAACACGAGAAAGCGCAAGAGCCACGCGACCGGCCGCACCGGGAAATTGCGCAGCACGCCGTCGAGCGCCATCTGCATGCGCCACACCGATTCGTGGAACGCCCAGGCGAGCAGCGGCTGGTCGGCGACCGGGCGCTCCTGATCCTCGTAGCGTTTCAGCATCGCGCTCGCGATATAGAGCTGCGACAGCACGTCGCCGAGGCGTGCCGAGATTTTTTCCTTGAACTTGAGCTTGCCGCCGAGCACGAGCATCGAGGTGTCCGCGACGAGCGCGAGCGCCGCCGCGTAGCGATTGAGCTTGCGGTAGTAGCGGCGCGTGTACGCGTCGCCCGGCACGCGGCCGATGCGGCCGAACGCAAGGCCGAGGACGAAGCTGCGCACCGCGTTCGAAATCGCGAAGCCGATGTGGCCGAACAGCGCGGCGTCGAACGCTTTCGTGCGCTCGCGGAAATCCGCGATGCGGAGCGCCTGCATTTCGCGCAGGACATACGGATGGCAGCGGATCGCGCCCTGGCCGAAGATCATCAGGCTGCGCGTCATGATGTTCGCGCCCTCGACCGTGATCGCGATCGGCGCCCCCTGCCAGCCGCGGCCGATCCAGTTCGAAGGACCGAGGATCACGCCCTTGCCGCCGTGCACGTCCATTGCGTCCTTCGCGACTTCGCGCGCGAGCTCGGTCGCGTGGTATTTCGCGATCGCGGACGGCACCGCGGGCTTCTCGCCGCGATCGACCGCCGCCGCCGTCGCCCGCGACAGCGCCGTGGCGGCGTAGGTGTAGCCGCCGATCCGCGCGAGCGCTTCCTCGATGCCCTCGAAGCGCCCGATCGGCATGCCGAACTGCTTGCGGATGCGTGCGTAGGCGCCCGTCGCGAACACCGCCGAGCGCATGCCGCCCGAACAGTTCGACGGCAGCGAGATCGCGCGCCCGACCGACAGGCATTCGACCAGCATGCGCCAGCCCTGCCCCGCCATGTCGGGTCCGCCGATCAGCTGCGAAAGCGGCACGAACACGTCGGTGCCGCGCACCGGTCCGTTCTGGAACGGCACGTTCAGCGGGAAATGGCGGCGGCCGATCTCGAGGCCTTTGGTCTCGCGCGGCAGGAGCGCGAGCGTGATGCCGAGATCGGCGACGTCGCCGAGGATCCGGTCCGGGTCGTACATGCGGAACGCGAGGCCGACGATCGTCGCGACCGGCGCGAGCGTGATGTAGCGCTTGTCGAAGGTGAGCCGCACGCCGACGACGTTCGCGCCGTTCCATTCGCCCTTGCAGACGATGCCGTAGTCCGGGATCGACGTCGCGTCCGAACCCGCGTAGGGACCGGTCAGCGCGAAGCACGGCACCTCGCGCCCGTCGGCGAGGCGCGGCAGGTAATGGTCCTTTTGTTCCTTCGTTCCGTAGTGGACGAGGAGCTCGCCCGGCCCCAGCGAGTTCGGCACCGCGACCGTCGAGACGAGCGTCGTCGACATGCCGGCCATCTTCTGCAGCACGGCCGAATG
>CALFNI010000561.1 GCA_937902695.1 uncultured Rhodanobacteraceae bacterium | reverse complement strand
GGGACACGAGGGCCGCTACTACGTCTGGCAGCGCGATGAAGTGCGCGCGCTGCTCGATGCCAACGAGTTCGCGATCGTCGAGATGCGTTACGGGCTCGATCGCCCGCCGAACTTCGAAGGCGTGGCGTGGCATCTCGTCGTCTCGGCCCGGTTCGACGAAATCGGCGCGCACGCGGGCCTCGATCCGCACCAGGCACGCCAGCGGCTCGGCATCGCGATCGGCAAGCTGCTCGACGCGCGCGACAAGCGAGTGCGCACGGCTCTCGACGACAAGATCCTCACCGCCTGGAACGCGCTGATGATCGGCGGTGCCGCGCGCGCCGCGCGCACGCATCCGACGCGTCCGCTCCTCGCCGAAGCGGAGCGCGCGCTCGGTTTCCTGCATGCGAACGTCTGGGTCGATGGCCGGCTGTTCGCCTGCCATGCCGGCGGCGTCGCGAAGTTTCCGGCCTAGCTCGACGATCACGCGTTCCTGCTCGATGCGCTGCTTTCGATGCTCCACGTGCGCTGGACCCGGCGCGACCTCGACTGGGCGATCGCGCTCGCCGATGCGCTGCTCGTGCGCTTCGAGGACGCCGAACGCGGCGGCTTCTTCTTCACCGCCCAAGGTGCGGAGCCGCTGCCGCAACGCCCGAAACCGTACATGGACGAATCGCTGCCGTCCGGCAACGGCGTCGCCGCGCGCGCGCTGCTCAAGCTCGGCCACCTTGTCGGCGAGCCGCGCTACCTCGATGCGGCGGAACGCACGCTGCGTGCCGCATGGGCGACGCTGTCCGAGCTCCCGCACGCATGTCCCGCGCTGCTGCTCGCGCTCGGCGATTTCCTCGCGCCGCCGCCGCACGTCGTGATCCGTTATCGCGACGAAAACGCCGCTAGGAGCTGGCGCGATGCACTGGCGCATTCGCGGGCCGACGCCTACTTCATCGCAGCCGACGCCGACGCGCTGCCGGGCGCGCTAGCCCGGCAGGAGGCGGCCGCGCCCGTCGTTGCATACCTCTGCCGCGGCACGTCCTGTGACCCGCCGCTCACACGTCGCGACGCATTCGCGGCAGCATTGCAGCGACTCGCCGAGTGACGGAAATGCCATGATGCATCGTACGGCGCTGGCCTGCGCCGCATTCACGGCGTGCTGCGGCGTGGCGCGCGCGGCGATCATCGAGATCGGCCCCGCCGACGATTTCCGCGGCGCGATGCAGGGCCTCGGGCCCGGCGATACGCTCCTCATGCACGGCGGCACGTACACGCTCTCGAGCTACTTCGAGCTCGATCTCGCCGGCACGCCGAGCGCACCGATCGTGATCCGCGCCGTCGCCGGCGAGCAGCCCCTTATCCATTACGTCGACGACGGCCAGAACATCGTCAACATCGTCGACTCGGCGTTCCTCACGCTCGACGGCATCGAGTTCAGCGGCGGATCGCGCGGCATCCGCCTCACGAGCTCATCGGACATCACGATCCGGAACTGCCATGTGCACGACACCGCCGCCAGCGCCATCAACGCGAACGACGGCGGCAACGTCTACGCGCGTCTCACGTTCGTGCACAACGAGATCGACCACGCCGGCGATACGGCGGAGGGCTTCTACCTCGGCTGCAACGACGATGCGTGCCGCGTCCACGACTCGCTCGTCGCGAACAACTACATCCACGATCTCGACGGACCCACCGTGACCCAGGGCGACGGCATCGAGATCAAGGCCGGGAGCTATGCGAACGTCGTGCGCGACAACGTGATCCACGATACCGGCTACCCCGGCATCACGCTCTACCACACGAACGGCAACGGCGCGCCGAACGTCATCGAGCGCAATCTCGTCTGGAACGCCGGCGACAACGGCATCCAGGTCACGGGCGATGCGATCGTGCGCAACAACATCGTGCTCAGCGCCGCGGCGGCCGGCATCGGCATCCACGCCTCGCAAGGCGGCAGCGTGCAGAATCTCGTCATCGTCAACAACACCGTGCTGAAGGCGAGCGGCGATGCGCTGCACATCAGCGACGTCGCCGGCGCGGTGCTCGTCGCGAACAACGCGCTCTATGCGGCGAACGGCAACGCCGTGTTCGCGGGCGGCTCGTCGAATCTCGTCACGATGGTCGCCAACGTCGGCACCGGTTCGCTGAGCGGCGTGTCGGGCGGCTTCGATGCGAGCGGCGACATCACAACCGATTTCAGCGATGCGAGCGATTCGGGCGCGCCGCCGCAGGATCTCGTGCCGCGCGCCGGCCGTCTCGTCGGCACCGGCGATGCCGCGACGCTTGCGGTCGACGACTTCAACGCGGAATCGCGTGTGTCCACCGTCGACGTCGGCGCGTATCGCAATAATCCGGCAGGCAATCAGGGCTGGCCGTTGCAGGCGGGTTTCAAGCAGTTCGGCGACGCGATATTCACCGACGGATTCGACGACTGACCGTCAAAGCAGGACCGGCCGGTCCGGCAACTCGTCGAGATTGCGCTTTCCGTTCGACGGGAAATGGCGAACCAGCACCTCGGTGATCGCCGCGACGCCGGCGAGCGAACCTTTTTCGTATTCGCCGGCGGCGAAGTCAGGCTGCATCAGCGCGCAGATCGCGCGCCACTCGTCCTCGCCGACCTTCGCCGCGATGCCACGGTCGGCGACGATCTCGATCGCGTGATCGGCGGTCAGGATATACACGAGCACGCCGGTGTTGTGCTCGGTGTTCCAGACCCTCAAGCGCGCGAACGCCGCCTCG
>CALFNI010000560.1 GCA_937902695.1 uncultured Rhodanobacteraceae bacterium | reverse complement strand
TCTGGCCCACCGCGAAGTCGGCGATGTCGATCATCTCCTGCACTTCGCCGTCGCCTTCGGGCTTGATCTTGCCCATCTCGAGCGCGACCAGCGAGCCGAGCGCATCCTTGTGCCTGCGCAGCGCGTCGCCGCACAGGCGCACCGCTTCGCCGCGGCGCGGCGCCGGCGTCTTGCGCCAGATTTCGAACGCGGCCAGCGCGCGCTTGACGATCGTCTCGTAGTCGCTCGCGCTCGATGCGTAGACCTCGCCGATCACCTCGTCGGTGCTCGGGTTGATCGCCTGCAGCACGCCGGCGTCGGTCGTTTTCGACCATTCGCCGTTGCCGAGGTACGTGCCGGAATTGGTTCTGGAAAGGCCGAGCGCCTTCAGCATCGGGGCGGACATTTGCGACTCCGGAAATAACGACGCGCCGAGCGGCGCGAAAGAGGTCGATTGTAGCAGCCCCATTCCGTCGTCCCCGCGGAAGCGGGGACCCAGTGCCTGCGAATGGCCTTAAGCCAGCCGCAGGCGCTGGGTCCCCGGGGACGACAAGTGGGTCAGCCGAACTCGAATCCCGAAACGGCTTTGCCGAACACGCGATCGCTGTACGTGCGGCGGCCGACATCGACGCCACCGGCGCCTGCGGCAACCATCAGCGGAATCAGATGCTCGCTCCGCGGATGCGCCGCGCGCGCGCCTGGCGCGTTCGCCCAGTCGACGAGCGTCGCGCTCGCGGCGCCGCCCTCGACCGCTTCCGTCAGCCACGCGTCGAACGCATCCGCGGATTCGACATCGCCAGCCTCGGTCGACCAGAACCGCCTGAGGTTGTGATAGCTCATGCCGCTGCCGACGATGAGCACGCCCTCGTCGCGCAGCGGCGCGAGCGCGCGCCCGATCGCGACGTGCGCGGCCGGATCGAGATCGGCGCGCAGCGATAGCTGCACGACCGGGATATCGGCGTCGGGAAACATCAGCAGGAACGGCACGAAGACACCGTGGTCGTAGCCGCGCGTGCCGTCCTCATCGCTCGCAATGCCGGCGCCGGAGAGCAATGCGCGAACGCGCGACGCGAGCACGGGCGAGCCGGGCGCCGGATAGTCGAGCTTGTACGTGTGCTCGGGGAATCCGTAGTAGTCGAACAGCATCGACGGACGCGCAGCCGTCGTGACGGTCGGCCGCGGCGTTTCCCAGTGCGCGGAGACCGCGAGGATCGCGCGCGGCTTCGCCGGCAGCGATGCGGCGATGCCGCGCAGGTACGCCGCCATCGCGTCCCATGCGTGCGGATCGTTCGGCGGCGGTTCCATGAAGAAACACGGACCGCCGCCGTGCGGGATGAAAAGGCTCGGCAGTCGCGTCCCGTCGTCGCCGGGTGTCGTCGGTGCGTTCATGCGGTGCTACATGGAGCCGCGACGACACCGGCGCAAGGCCGCTACGTGGCGGGCGAGGACTTCGGCCCGACGCGCGTGAAGGTCGAGACCCAGTTCGCTTCCCAGGTCTTGCCGCCATCGTCGGAGAACGCCTGCTCGAACTTGAACGACGCCGGCGTGATGTCCGAGAAGACGAAACGCACGAAGATCGCGCGGCCGTCGTACGTTTCCCGATCGTAGAACTCGCCGCGTCCGTCGCGAAAGCCGCCGACCATGGCCTCGCCGAGCACGCCGCTCGCGCTGTTCGCGAAATGCACGCTCCACTGCTTCGCTTCGGGGTTGTAGACGCGCAGCGTCAGGCCTTCGATGTGGCCGCCTGGACCGTCGAGCTCGATCTCGCCGAGATTCGCGGCACCGTTCCAGACCTTGCGCACGATCGACGAGCCCTGGTACTGCACCCACGTGTTCGAGCCGGTCAGCGGCTTCATGCGGCGCGAGAGCCGCATCGTCCAGTCGCCGAACTCGAAGTCGAAGTCGTGGCGGCCGTCGTGCGCCGCCGCTTCGGGTTTCGCGGGCGCATGCGCGTCGGCGAAAACATCCGCCGTCCCGAGCAGCATGGTCAGGAAAAGGGCAGCACGCATCGAACGCCGCATGTCGATCGCCTCGCGAACACATTGAGTGGCGATGACGCTAGTCCGCGTGCGCGGCCTCCGCCATGACCATTCGGGGCGCGCGCGCCGGAACCATTGCGCCGATGCGTGAGATATCCAGGGACGAGGCGAGCGGCGAGTCGAATCCGTTGCGAAGAGTGCGTCCGGCAGCTTCCCCGGCGCCTCGCACGCGTCGATGTCGGGCGAAGCCGGGCGCGCGCCTTGCGCATCAGTGCGACGTACGCGGCTGGATCCCGAGCGAGCTCTCGATCGCAGCCGGATCGTAGACATTGCCGCCCTTCAGCACGGTCGACACGTTGCGGATGTCCGACATGTTCTTCGTCGGATCGCCGTCGACCAGCACCATGTCGGCGAGCTTGCCGGCCTGGATCACGCCGCGGTCCTTGTCGACGCCCATGACGAGAGCCGGCGTCAGCGTGGCCATGCGCAACACTTCGGCGGGCGGAATGCCGGCCTCGGCATAGAGCTCGAGCTCGTGATGGAGCATGTAGCCGGAAAGGCCGTCGGTGCCGGGAATCATCGTGACGCCGGCGTCGTAGAGCGCCTTGAAGAGTTTCAGCATCGAGGGGAACGCGGCCTTGTATGCGTCTTCCTGTCCCTTGGGTACGTCGAGCGCGCCGGAGAGCAGTTCGCGGCGGATCTGCGGCGGGAAGCGCGGCGCGACGGCTTCGAGGCCCGGCGTCGGCTTGGCGGGATCGCCGGCGAACAGGCCTTCGAAGACGCCCATCGTCGGATCGAGCACGGTGTGGTGCTGCTTGAGGAACGCGATGAACTCGCGCACTTCGGGCTTGTCCGGCGTGAACTCGCGCGCGTGCTCGGCGACCTTGATGAAGCGGTCGCGGTTGCGCGTCTCCTTGACCTCCGGATAGAGGAAATTGAGCTCGATGAAGTTGAGATGCTGGATCTCGTCGGCGCCGTCCTCGACGAACATCTTCGCCGACATGAACGCCGGCACGTGACCGCTGACGCGAAGGCCGCGCGCGTGCGCGCGATCGGCGATGAGCGGCACGAGCTCGGGCTTCATGGACGAGTAGATCTTGATCTGCACGTAGCCGTGGTCGGCGTACCAGTCGACGTCCTTGAGCGCCTCTTCGGCCGTGTCGGCGCGCATCTTGGTCGGACCGGCGAGCTCGCCGGTGCCGTCGATGATGCCGGCCTTCAGCACGCGCGGACCGATCTCGCTGCCCGCGTCGAAGCGGGCGACACGCTTGAGGAATCCGTCGGTGTCGTTCGCCATGTCGCGGGCGCTCGTCACGCCGTTGGCGAGATCGAGCATGCCGTCGACGTCGCCGAAGTGCTGGTGGTTGTCCCAGAGTCCCGGCATCAGGAACTTGCCGCCGGCGTCGATGACTTCGGCATCGGCCTTGGCGTCCTTGAGATCGCCGTCGCGCGCGATGCGCACGATGCGCTCGCCGCGCACGAGGACGCTGGTGTGGTCGGTGACCGAGAGATCGCGCGGATCGTAGAGGCGCGCGTTCCTGATCACGAGATCGCCCCTGGGCACGTGCGCGAGCTCCTTCGCGAGCCGCGCCGAGCGCGCGTTGTCGGCCTTGTCCTGCGCTTGGGTCATGGCCGGGATGTCGCCTTCGATGCCGGGCGGGACGACCGAGAACCAGCTCGACACCATGCCGGCGGTCGACCCGTCGGCGTCGAGCCAGATCGACGCCGGCTGGAACCCGAGTCCGGTGATGAGGTACTCGGTCAGCGTGCGCGTGCCGCCCGCGGCCTTGAGGCTGCCGGCGGCTTCGAGGCGCGCCTCGCCGGCCGGCAAGAGCGCCAGCGTGTGGTTCGGCGCCTTCAGCAGCGCGCGTGCCAGCACGCCGAACATCTCCGGCGGAGCGTTCGCCGGGATGTAGAACGCCGGTGCCTTCGCGACCGTCTCGCCGTTTTCGGTGCGATTCTTCCAGCTCGCGTTGCCGTCTTCGAGCGTGAAATGTTCCTCGACCGGCGCCTTCATGTAGTCGTTGCCGGTGCCCGTGTATTCGATCGGGATGCCGGCCGCGTCGACTTTCCAGGTCGCGACGATGTGGTCGCCCCGGCCGCGATCGTTGTACGAATATTCGGCGCGGACGCTGCCGTCCGCCCCGGTCGCGACCGACTGCGAGCCCTGCTTGTTGCCTTGAATCAGAATCTGATCGGTGCGCGGCGACGCCGCGGCGGCGTCGGCGGCGACGCAGACGCAAAGCAATGCCCACAGGGTGCGCATGGTGCTTCTCCAGGTCGGGAATCGCGACAGTCAAGCACGAGACGCGGTCGCTTGCCTATGCCGAAAGGCCGGCGCGACCCGGAGGGGAGCGTGGCGGCCCCGACACGATTCGAACGTGCGACCTTCCCCTTAGGAGGGGGACGCTCTATCCAGCTGAGCTACGGGGCCCCGGGGGCCGATTCTACCGGCTCGGCATCGGCGATGCGCCGGGTCGGCCGCAGGCGCGATGCTAGAATCGCGCGCCGCGCGCCATGGGCCCGCGCGACGCGTCGCGCGGCGTTGACGGACGGTTTGTCTCACCAGGCGGACAGATGCTGCACGGCAGGAAAATCATCGTCGTCATGCCGGCGTATCGCGCGGAGAAGACGCTCGCCGCCTGCTACGCCGCGATCCCTCACGACATCGTCGACGACGTGCTGCTCGTCGACGATGCGAGCGACGATGCGACCCTCGCGGTCGCCGCCAAGCTCGGCATCCACGCCGTGCGCCATCCGGCCAACCGCGGCTACGGCGCCAACCAGAAGACGTGCTACGCGCTCGCGCTCGAGCGCGGCGCCGATATCGTCGTCATGCTGCATCCGGATTACCAGTACGAGCCGCGCCTGATCACCGCGATGGCGGCGATGGTCGCGTCGGATGTCTACGACGTCGTCATCGGCTCGCTCATCCTCGGCAACACCTCGATCGCGGGCGGCATGCCGCGCTACAAGTACGTCGCTAACCGGTTGCTGACGTTCATGCAGAACGTACTCCTCGGCTCGAAGCTCTACGAGTTCCACACCGGCTACCGCGCATTCTCGCGGCGCGTGCTCGAAACGTTGCCGCTCGCGCAGAACTCCGACGATTTCGTCTTCGACAACGAGATGCTCGTGCAGGCGCTCGCGTTCGGCATGCGCATCGGCGAGATCTCGTGCCCGACGAAGTACTTTCCCGAAGCGAGCCAGATCAATTTCCGCCGCTCGGTGGTCTACGGCCTCGGCGTGCTCTGGACCGGCGTCGCTTATCGTCTCTGGACGTGGAAGCTCGCGAGTCCGCGTCTTTTCTCGCCGGACGCGGCGCTGCGCCTCAAGGCGGGTGCGGATTCGCTGACGCGCGCATGCTGAATCCCGCCGCGCGCGCCGCGCGCAAGGAAAGCCCTCTGCCGGTCACGCTGCGCGATCGCCGCGCGTGGATCTGGTTCGCGTGCGCGGCGCTCGCGTTCGTCGCCGGCGTCTGGCTGCGCGTGTGGCAGCTTCATTCGCAGGTGCTGATCGACGACGAGTGGCATTCGGTGCGCATGCTGATCGGCGCGGACGCGAAGACGATCGCGACGCACTTCGGCTACGCCGACTATTGCATCCCGCTGACGCTGTACTACCGCTGGCTCTACGACCACGGCGCGCTCAGCGAATGGCAGATGCATCTGCCGCTCGTCCTCGCCGGCATCGCGACGCTTCTCGTGCTGCCGTGGCTGCTGCGCGACCGCCTTGCGTGGCCGGTGCGCGCGGTCTGGGTCGCGCTGCTCGCGGTGTCGCCGCTGCTCGTCTATCTCAGCCGCACGGCGCGTCCCTATGCGCTCGACTGTCTCCTTGCGTTCGTCGCGATCATCGCATTCGAGCGCTGGGAACGCGGCAAGCGGGTCGGCTGGGCCGTCACGTACGTCCTCGCCACCGTTGCGGCGGCGTGGCTCCATCTGTTGACGATCGTATTCACGCTGTGGCCGTTCCTCTGGTTCGGCCTGCCGGCGCTCCGCGACGCGTGGCGGCGCTTGCCGCGCGAGCTCGTGCGCATCGTCGCGCTCGCGCTCGCGACCGTCGCGGGCCTCGCGCTCGTGCTCGTGCCGCCGCTCGTGGGCGACTGGCGCGCGATGGCCGCGAAAGCCGGTGCCGGTTCGGTCGAAGGCGAGACGCTGTATCGCGCGCTGCTGATGGTGTTCGGGATTTCGAGCCCGGCGCTGCTCGGCGTGATGACGATCGTGCTTGCGCTCGGCATCCGACGCGTCTGGACGCGCGATCGCAGGTTCGCCGCGTACGTGCTCAGCCTCAGCGTCGCCGGTGTCGTCACGGTGGCGCTCAGCCACGCGGCGTGGGTGCAGCATGCGCTGACGCTCGTGCGCTATTCGCTGCCGGTGGTGCCGTTCGTGCTTCTGTTCGTCGCGGAAGGTCTCGTATTCGTCGTTTCGCAGCTGCGTCTCCCGCTCGCGGCGTGCGCCGCGTCGGTGCTCGCGATGGTGGGGCTCGTCGCGGCGGGACCGATTCCGCGCTACTACTACTACCCGAACCAGCTGATGGGACATGCGCTGTTCCAGCTCGATTACGCGCCCGACAAGAACCCCTACGCGACGCTGCTCGATCTCGGCCCGGTGCCGCAGTTCTATCGCGATCTCGCGTCGCGTCCGCCGGGCAGCATCACGCTGATCGAAACGCCGTCGCGGCTGATCTCGAACTATGTCCCGGATGTCTGGTATCAGGCGATCCACCGTCAGAACGTCAAGTACGCGCTCGCCGCGCCGGTCTGCGGCGGCGAGGCCGACGAGTTTCCGTACACGGCGACCGGCACGGCGTTCCGGCGTGTCGCGCGGCTCGGCGATCTGCTCGACGGTGCGACGTGGGGCGGCGACTATCTGGTGCTGCGCCTCACGCGGTGGTCGGTGCCGCCGGGGCTCGAGCAGGGCTGGCCCGACATGGAGGCGTGCGCGGCGAAGGTGAGGGCGCGGCTTGGCGAGCCGGTGTATCGCGATGGGCAGATCGTCGTGTTCAAACTCGCGGGGAATAGTGTTTCCCTCTCTCCCGCAGGCGGGAGAGGGAGAAAGGCGCGTCAGGTCTCGTCCGCCAGGCGATAGCCGACGCCGACTTCGGTCAAGAGCCATCGCGGCCGCGCCGGATCGTCCTCGATCTTCTGCCGCAGCGCGCGCATGTAGATGCGAAGGTACTGCGGCGACTCGACATGCGCTGCGCCCCAGACCTCGCGCAACAGCTGCCGGTGCGTCAGCACCTTGCCGCGATGTTTCGCGAGCGCCGTCAGCAGCTTCTGCCGCCGGCACGCGGCGTGTACTCCTTCG
>CALFNI010000559.1 GCA_937902695.1 uncultured Rhodanobacteraceae bacterium | reverse complement strand
GCGTCGGGCCGCGGCCGTGCCGGAAGTCAGGCGCGCGGCGTCGAAGCGTGTGGGCGCGCTTCGCCCGCGCGGCGCGAATGCCGCGCGGCGGTCTTTGCGAAGCGTCGTGCGGCGATCGCGGCGCGATGGCCGGACCGATGACTCAGCTGCCGGCGACCAGCGGCTTGAGATCGCCGCCGTCCTGCTCGAACGCCTCGATCTGCAGCGTCTTCGCGCTGGAGGAGATCGCCTTCTTCTGCGCGTCGTCGGCGCCGCTGCGCAGCACGACGCCGGTGATGTGCTCGTCGTCGCGCAGCTGCCCGAGATAGCCGTAGAGCTCGACCTTGCCCATCGTGTAGCCGTTGATCGAGAACTTCTCGCCCTTCTCGGGCTTGACCCAGGCGCGGTCGTCGCGGATGTCGCCGCGTGCAAACGCCGTGGCCGCCATCACGAGGCCGAGCGCCAGGACCGCAATCCGCACGAACTTGTTCATGGTTTTTCGCTCCGCGTAAGGATTACTTGCCCGCTTCGGCGGGTTTGGGCGCGTTTTCGTCGACCTTGGCCTGCGCGACGAGCTCGGAGATCGTACCGTCCTTCGCCTGCATGAACGCGCGCATCTTGAGCTGGTACGCGACGCGCGCGAGCGAGACGATGTGTTCGTTCTTGATGCGCTCCTTCTCGCTGCGCTTGACGATGACCGTGGCGCACGGAAGGTTCTGCTCCTTGCGGTAGCGGAGCGCGCTGCGCAGGTCTTCCTCGGTCAGCGGCGCGCCGTTGGTGCCGCCGTTCGGGTCGTAATCGAACTGGTTGTCCTTGTCGGCGATCAGCGTCACGTCGAAGCTCGCCGGGATGTTCGAGGCCTGCGCGAGCAGCTCCTTGTTGACGCGGCCGCCGCAGGCCGCCAGCGCGAACGCGAACAGCGCCAGCGCCGCCCATGTGACGATCCGCCTGCCCGAAAGATGCCGCATGTCCGAACGCTCCGCGCTTTTCGAAAAGGACCGCAAGGTTACCACCGCCGTTCGCCGGCGGCATGCCCGGGTTGCCGTGGGTTCAGGCGTGCGGCAAGGTCACGCCGCGCTGGCCCATGTATTTGCCGCCGCGGTCCTTGTAGCTCGTCTCGCATTCCTCGTCCGATTCGAGGAACAGCATCTGCGCGACGCCCTCGTTCGCATAGATCTTCGCCGGCAGCGGCGTCGTGTTCGAGAACTCGAGCGTGACGTGGCCTTCCCACTCGGGCTCGAGCGGCGTCACGTTGACGATGATGCCGCAGCGCGCGTAGGTGCTCTTGCCGAGGCAGATGGTGAGCACCTTGCGCGGGATGCGGAAGTACTCGACAGTCCGCGCGAGCGCGAACGAGTTCGGCGGGATGATGCAGACGTCCGACTTGATGTCGACGAAGCTGCGCTCGTCGAAGTTCTTCGGATCGACGATCGTCGAATTGATGTTCGTGAACACCTTGAACTCGTCGGCGCAGCGCACGTCGTAGCCGTAGCTCGACGTGCCGTACGAGATCAGGCGGTGGCCTTCGCGCTGTTTGATCTGGCCGGGCTCGAACGGCTCGATCATTTTCTGGTCGGCCGCCATGCGGCGGATCCATTTGTCGGATTTGATGGTCATGCGTGCATCTATGGCAGGAAGGTGGTGATTCTAGCGAGGTGTTCCCCTCTCCCGCTCGCGGGAGAGGGCTGGGGTGAGGGCAATCTTGGTGCGACGTTGCAAACGATGAACCGGCTTGCCCTCACCCTCCCCTCTCCCGCAAGCGGGAGAGGGGAAAGAAGCTCACGTATTCTGGATGACGATCTTCGGAAACTGGATCTGCTTGTTGCGCGCGCGGAGCGCAAGCCGCGCCGCTGCGTTCCGCGCGATCTCGCGATAGCGCGCCGCGATGTCCGAATCGGGCATCGCCGCGACCGTCGGCGTGCCGCCGTCGGCCTGCTCGCGGATGCGGATGTCGAGCGGCAACGAGCCGATCAGCGGCACGCCGTACTGCGCGGCCATGCGCGCGCCGCCTCCTTCGCCGAAGATGTGCTCCTCGAAGCCGCAGTTCGAGCAGACGTGCGTCGCCATGTTCTCGATGATGCCTAGCACGGGCACGTTGACCTTCTCGGACATCTTGAGCGCCTTCTTCGCGTCGAGCAGCGCGATGTCCTGCGGCGTCGTCACGATGATCGCGCCGGAGACCGGCACGCGCTGGCAGAGCGTCAGCTGGATGTCGCCGGTGCCGGGCGGGAGGTCGATGATGAGGTAGTCGAGATCGGACCAGTTGGTTTCGCCGAGGAGCTGCTGCAGCGCCTGCGTCACCATCGGGCCGCGCCAGATCATCGCGGTGTCTTCCTCGATCATGAAACCGATCGACATGACCTGGATGCCGTGATTGACCTTCGGCTCGATGCGCTTGCCGTCCTTCGAATCGGGCCGCCCGGTGAGGCCGAGCATGCGCGGCTGGCTCGGGCCGTAGATGTCGGCATCGAGCACGCCGACGCTGGCGCCTTCGGCCTTGAGAGCGAGCGCGAGGTTCGCGGCGACCGTCGACTTGCCGACGCCGCCCTTGCCCGATGCGATCGCGATGATGTTCTTGACGTTCGGGAGCGGCGTCAGGCCCTGCTGAACCTCGTGCGCGTGCACGCGCGAGGACACGCTGACGGCCGCGTGCGCGATCGCCGGATCGGCTTCGAGCGCGCGCTTGACCGTCGCGGCGATCGCGGCTTCTGCGCCGAGCGCCGGATAGCCGAGCTGGATGTCGACCGAAACGTCGTCGCCCGAGACGCCGACTCCGCGGACGGCGCCGCTGGCGACGAGGTCGGTGCCGGTGTGCGGATCGGCAACGCCGGAAAGGAGGCGCCGGACGCGCGCGTCGAGGGGTTCGCTCATCAACGGGAGGTCGTGCGAGGGTGTCTTCGCATTATGCCAGCGCCGACGCTGCGGCGCGGCTTGACGCGCCCGCCGGGCAGCGGCAAGTTGCCTCGTGCCCTTTGGAGGAGAACGCCATGTCACTGCGCAGCCTGCTTTTCGCCCTCGCCGCCGCGCTCGTCTGCAGTGCCGACGCGTTCGCCGTCGACGCGACCTCCCCCGTCGGCGTCTGGACGACGATCGACGATACGACCCACAAGCCGAAATCGATCGTCGAAATCACCGAGCAGAACGGCGAGCTGACCGGCAAGGTCAAGCAAGTGCTCCAGTCCGATCAGGGGCCGAACCCGATCTGCAAGGAGTGCGAAGGCGAGCGCAAGAACCAGCCCGTGACCGGCATGACGATCATCTGGGGCATGAAGAAGGACGGCGACGCGTGGAGCGGCGGCAGGATCCTCGATCCGAAGAATGGCAAGGTGTACGGCTGCAAGATGCATCTCACCGACAACGGGCAAAAGCTCGAGGTGCGCGGGTTCATCGGGTTTTCGCTGCTCGGGCGCTCGCAGGTGTGGGAGCGGCAGGCAGACTAGCGCGCACTTCCTTCTCTCGCGTCGCGGTAGAAGGTGCCGGAGGCGGATGAGGGCGATCTGGCAAGGCGTTGCGACACACTCCCCTCACCCTACCCTCTCCCGCGAGCGGGAGAGGGGAACCCGCGCCGACTTGAGGCAAACAGTTTGGAATGAATCCCTTCTCCCGCCTGCGGGAGAAGGTGCCGGCAGGCGGATGAGGGCAGCCCGCATGCCATAATTCCGCTTTGCAGCAATCG
>CALFNI010000558.1 GCA_937902695.1 uncultured Rhodanobacteraceae bacterium | reverse complement strand
CTACGCGGCGACGAAAGAGCTCGCCCCGGCGCGGATCGCGAGCGCTTCGACGCGCGCCGGCAACGCACGCCCGACGCGCGCGGCCAGGCGCATGTCGATGCGCGCGAGGACGCGCGAGGGAGCATCTTCGGTCGGGTGGCCGGCAGCGAGCATGAGCGCGAGCCAGTCCGCAAGCCGCGCGCGGTCGTCCGCGGACAGCGCGGACAGCGTCCGGCGCTCGGTGCCGCGCCGCTGCGCCCGACGGAACTCGCCTGCGCCGTGCCCGCTCTCGAGCGACGCCGCGAACGCGCGCTGCGCCGCGCGCAGCGCGAGGCTTGCGGGTGTGAACTCGGCCGAATCGCCCGCTCCGGGCGCGCACTGGTTCATGTCTTCACTCCGCGCGCAGCCGGCGTTTGGGAATCGGATGCGCGTACACGGCAAAAAGTTGCATGGCCTCGCTCTTAGCAAGGGGTGCGCCAGCGCGTGGCGGCGAGAGCGTCGACGCGCGGTGCCGATGGTCGTCGGCAGGGCCCAATTACGGAAAAGCGTGCGAAATGCTCTCGCCCACGCCGTCCGAGCGCGGGGAGGGAGTGTCCCGGACGGCGCGGGGAGAGACTTGAACAGGAATCACGGTGTCGCCACCTCGGAACCGGCGGCATTCCCGCCACCGGCCCCGAGCCCGGCTCCTTCCCGAAGCCGGCAGGACAGCGCCTCGCATGCACCGTTACAATCCTTTGGAGTTCGCGTCCGCTGCCGGGCGTGCGGCGCTGTTACACTATTCATATACCGATCGGTATAGTATATAAAATCCCAGACGGCGTCCAGCGCCAGAAGTGCTCCAATGACGTTAGCGGTTGCAAAGAGCTGCGGTCCCGGTCGTCCCAAGGACCTCGAGAAGCGCGCGGCGATCCTCGCGGCGGCGAAGCGGCTGTTTCCGCTGGCGGGCTTCGAAGGCACCAGCATGGACGCGATCGCGGCCGAAGCCGGCGTCTCGAAGCTGACCGTCTACAGTCACTTCACGGACAAGGAAACGCTGTTCGTCGCGGCCATCCGCGAGCGTTGCACGGATCAGGTGCCGGACGCGCTGTTCGACGTCGACACCTCCGGCCCGGTCCGCGGCCAGCTGGTCGCGATCGCGCACGCGTTCCTCAATCTCATCACGAGCCCCGAGGCGATCTCGCTGCATCGGCTGCTGACGTCGAGCGGCAGCACGCCCAAGCTCGCGCAACTCTTCTGGGAAGCGGGTCCGCTGCGCATGCGGCAGAGCTTCGAGGAGTTCCTGCGCCAGGAAGTCCGGGTGGGTCAGCTCGACATCCCGGACACGACGCGCGCCGCGTCGCAGTTCTTCGCGCTCCTCAAGGGCGAGCTGCACGCGCGGCTCCTGTGCGGATGCGGGCAATCGCTCAGCGTGCAGGACGTCGAAGAGCACGTCGCGGCGACCGTCGATTTCTTCCTGCGCGCCTATACGCCGCGCGCGGCGAACGCGTAACGCTCAGTCGAGCCGTTCGGAGCCGCTCAGCCAGTCGCGCAGCACCGCGCCGTCGGCCGGCGCGATGTCGATGATGCGGAATCCGACCCAGTGCTGTCCCGGCACGTTCGCAGCTTCGCTCCACTGCTCGTGCACGCCGACTTCGATCGGATGCAGCCGCCCGTGCTCGTCGGGCAGGTTGAACTGGAGCTGGTACAGCGCGTCGTCGACGACCTGGCGGTTCGCGACGAGCATCATGCCTTCGGCCGAGATGTTGCCGAGCCGGCCGATGACGTCGCCGGTCAGCGTGTTCGTGACCTGGATGATCACGCCCGGCGGTTTTCGCGGCGAGCGGCGGTGCTCGATCATGCGTGCGCTCCCTGCGGCGCGGTTTCGGCGCCCGCGAACTGCTTCAGCGAGCCGACGATCGCCTTCCACGCGCGATCGATGAGCGAGTCGGAGTTCTCGGTCCAGATTCTGGCCTGCTTGCGTGCGATGTCGCGCGCGAGCTGCTCCAGCGTTTTCTCGTCGGTGCGCGCGCCGCGCTGGTTGACGAAGAGGCAGCGGCCGGTCAGCGTCGAGAACCAGGCGAGCTTGCGCCGCACCGTCGCGCCCTGCTGGTTGGTCGTGAACTCGAACCAGGTGCCGAACGGCAACGTGCGAATGCGTTCGAGAACGTGCGCTTCCTCCGGCGTCAGGCTCGGCGGCGCCTTGACGACGGGCTTGATCGGCTCGGACTGATCGCCGCCGAAGCGCGCGCGCGATTTGAGCCGCATCGCGAGCGCGGTCGAGCTTTCGAGATCGTCGTCGTTCGCCGCGGCGGTCTTCGCATCGTTCGCTGCAGCCGGCGCCGCGCCGTCCGCCGCGACGGCGGGCGCGCCCGCCGTCGATGCCGCGCGTTCTTCCGCCGGAGCCTTCCCGGCGTCGTTCGCGGCCGTCTTGCCGCCGGGGAACAGGCGGCCAAGCACGGCCTTCACGTCGTCGCCGTGGAGGCCCACCTGGCTCAGGCCGACATCGAGCTCCTGCTTGAGCATGCGGTCGGCCGGCGTGTCCGCGTGCGGCGACCTGCGCAGCAGCTGATCGGCGACCGCAAGGCGGCGATGGAACGCGCTCGAATCCTCGCCCTGGCGAAGAATCGTCAGTGCCAGCGCATCGGTCCATGCCTGTTCTAGCAGCGTGCGCACGAGCGGCGACGGATTGCCGCGCTTCAACAGCCGCTCGATCGCGGTGCGTGCCGTGTCGCGCGCCAGATCCAGCTTCTCGCGACCCTTCGCCGCGTCGACATGGCGGCGCTCGGCGACTTCGGCGCGCCGCGCGAGGAGCTGCATGTGCGAGCCGAGATCGGTGAGCAGCGAGCGGAACAGCGTGACGTCGCCGTTGTAGTCGTTCGAGACCTTGTCGACGACGACTTGCATTTTTTCGGCGAGGCTCGGATCGGCGTCCTCGTCGTCCATCCAGCGCGAGCTGGTTTCGGCGATCGTGTTGAGCAACGCGCGCGCCGGGTGCTCGCGCTGCGTGAAGAATGTCTTGTCGCTGAGCGCCACGCGCAGCACCGGCACCTGCAACCGGCCGAGCAGCGACAACGCGCTCGATTCGGCCTTCATGCCCTTGTTGATGTAGTCGAACAGCATGCCGACGAGATCGACCGTGTCCGAATCTTCCTCGGCGAGCACCGCGGGCCGCCCGTGCGGGCTGACCTGCTTGAGCGCCATCAGCATGTCGGCGCGCAGTGCCGCCGCGTCACGCGGCTTGCCGCCGCGCGCCTGCCCGATGTCGGGCTTGTGCTGCAGCGAGCCGAGCACGCTCTGCAGATCGTCGCGGCTGACCATGTAGCCGTTCTCGACGAGCGGCGCGGTCGTGCCCTGCATGTGGCGCCGGCCGGACAGCAGCATGCGCAGCGTCGAGAAAAGCTCGGCGTCTTCCTGGTGGGGCGCGGGCGCGGCAGGCGCTTCGGGCGTGGCGTCGGCGGCCGACTCGCCGTGCGAGGCGGCATCCTCGGCAGCCGGCGTGCCGGCCGGCGCCGTGCCGGCACGCACCGCGGGCGACTGCAGGTGGGCGAGGATGCGCTGCTTGGCGAGATAGCCGTTGATGACGTCGTAGAACTCGCCGATCGGCAGCATCGTGACGCGATCGAACAGCCGATAGGCGAGGACGCGGTATTCGACGTTGAGATCGAGGCACTGCGTCGCGTGGCGCAGCGCGCGCGTCAGC
>CALFNI010000557.1 GCA_937902695.1 uncultured Rhodanobacteraceae bacterium | reverse complement strand
TCGTGGATCTACATCGGCTCGCAGGGCATCGTGCAGGGCACGTACGAGACCTTCGTCGAGATGGGCCGCCAGAATTACGGCGGCAATCTCACCGGGAGATGGATTCTCACGGCTGGCCTCGGCGGCATGGGCGGCGCGCAGCCGCTCGCGGCCAGCCTGGCCGGCGCGTCGTCGCTGACCATCGAATGCCAGCAGAGCCGCATCGACATGCGTCTTCGCACGCGCTACGTCGACGAGCAGGCGAGCGATCTCGACGACGCGCTCGCGCGCATCGCGCGCTACACGCAGGCGGGCGAAGCGAAGTCGATCGCGCTGCTCGGTAACGCCGCTGAAATTCTCCCCGAGCTGGTGCGCCGCGGCGTGAAGCCCGATGCCGTCACCGACCAGACCAGCGCGCACGATCCCGTCAACGGCTATCTGCCGATCGGCTGGAGCGTCGAGCAGTGGTTCGAGCGTCGCAAGAGCGATCCGGACGGCACGCGCGACGCCGCGAAGCGATCGATGCGCGTGCACGTCGAGGCGATGCTCGCGTTCCAGGCGATGGGCGTGCCGACATTCGACTACGGCAACAACATCCGCCAGATGGCGAAGGACGAGGGTTGCGCGAACGCGTTCGATTTCCCGGGCTTCGTGCCGGCCTACGTGCGTCCGCTGTTCTGCCGCGGCATCGGGCCGTTCCGCTGGGTTGCGCTGTCGGGCGATCCGGAAGACATCTACCGGACCGATCGCAAGGTGAAGGAGCTGATTCCGGACGATCCGCACCTGCATCGCTGGCTCGACATGGCCAAGCAGCGCATTAGTTTCCAGGGCTTGCCGGCGCGCATCTGCTGGGTGGGCCTCGGGCAACGGCACAAGCTCGGCCTTGCGTTCAACGAAATGGTGCGCACCGGCGAGCTCGAGGCGCCGATCGTGATCGGACGCGATCATCTGGACTCGGGCTCGGTCGCATCGCCGAACCGGGAGACCGAGGCGATGAAGGACGGCAGCGATGCCGTATCGGACTGGCCGATCCTCAACGCGCTGCTCAATACGGCCGGCGGCGCCACCTGGGTCTCGTTCCATCACGGCGGCGGCGTCGGCATGGGGTATTCGCAGCATGCGGGGGTCGTCATCGTCTGCGACGGCAGCGCCGAAGCCGACAAGCGGCTTGCACGCGTGCTGTGGAACGATCCGGGCACGGGCGTGATGCGTCACGCGGACGCGGGCTACGACATTGCGATTGCGTGCGCCAAAGAACAGCGTCTGAACTTGCCGATGATTTAGACGGTCAGGCGCAACACGGATCGGCGAAGAGCGTCCGGACATCGGCGGGACGCTCAGCGCCGGCGCCTATGACCTCGCGGCTGCCGTCGCAACAAACGAATGACGGCAAACGCGTTGCCGCTACATCGTCACGAACGGCTTGAACCCGCCCCAGAACATCCGCTTGCCGTCGAACGGCATGTTCTTCGGATCCATGAACTCGGCGAGCCGCGGATCGGACATGACCTTCTTGTTGGCGCGATTCCGGTCCGCCTTCGATTTGTAGACGATCCAGGAGAACACGACGACTTCGCCGGGCTTCAGCTTGACCGCCTGCGGAAACGAGGTGGTCTTGCCGGGCTTTACGTCGTCGGCGACGCACTCGCGGTATTCGAGGGCGCCGTGCTCGAGCCAGATCTTGCCGCCTTTCTTCGCCATCCTTCGGTACGCCGCGAGCTTGTTGCGCGGCACGGGCAAGACGAAACCATCGACGTAGCTCATTGAACTCTCCTCGCAGTTGGAGTGTCCCGAGTGTCGCGCAGTTGCGTTGCCGGCGCCACCTTGCGCATTCATGTCGTGAAACCGCGGGTGAACCGCCAGCACGATGCCATCGAACACTCCGGATGCCGGGAGAACTTCATGCAAGCAGTTTCTTCGATGCCGTTCGCGCACCGCGCGATCGACCCGACCGACCACATCGCAATCGTCGATGCGCTGTATCGCTTCGGCGCGGGGCAGGACATGAGCGATCGTTCGCTCTTCGAATCGGCGATCGCGCACGACGCGGTCCTCGATTTCACGCAGCCGGCCAAGCGGCTCGGTCTCGAGATCCCGGTGTTCAAAGGTTGCGCGGCGATCGCCGATACGATCTTCGCGGCGATCGCGGAGCTCGACACGACGCACACGGTGACCAATCCGCGCATCACCGATTACGACGGTCGCCATGCGACGCTGACCGCGCTGGTCGAGGCCGCGCATCTGCTGCGCGCCGATCACTCGCGTCGCCTGACGCTCAAGAATGTCTACCGGATCGAGCTTTCGCGCTCGGTGGATGCGTGGCTGATGGACCACGTGCGCATCGACAACGTCTGGAAGGACGGCGACGCGAAGGTGCTGTTCCCCGACGCGGCCTAGGCTTCCGTCCGGCGCGCCGGCGGCGGAAAATAAGAGGCCCGCAGCGTCGCGCTCGAAAAGGGACCGCCGAGTACCTTTCGAACGCCACGCTGCGGACTGTCCCGACTCCCCCTGTTTCCACACCGGCTTGCAGGCGGATCGGTGTGGAAATGCAAGTTGTTTCGGTGGAGTCACGATAGGCAGGGACGTGATCGCGCGCATCGGCGAAGGGCCCGTGCGCGCCGGGGAAAATCCCTCAGGAGCGGCGCATTCCGTGACGCATACGACAGTTGGCACGCTCGACCGATGCGAGCTCAATGGCGAGCCGGCAAGCGCCGACGATCTGCGCGCGCTGGCGCTTATGAATTACGGCCACTTCACGAGCATGCAGGCCGAGCCGGGCGGCGTGCGCGGCCTCGACCTGCACCTCCTGCGCCTCGATGCCTCGACGCGCGAGCTGTTTGGCCAGCCGCTCGACGGCGACACCGTGCGCGGCTTCATGCGCCATGCGCTCGGCGATCACGACGGGGCCGCTTCGCTGCGCGTCAACGTTTTCTCGCGCCGGCTTCATCGCGATCGCATGGCGGAGCCTGCGCCGCCCGATGTCGTCGTCAGTGTGAGCGCGCCGCGCCGCATCGAGGCGACGCCCGTGCGTCTCAAATCGTTCCGCTACGAGCGCGTGCTGCCGCACGTCAAGCACGTCGGCACGTTCGGCCTCTTCCATCACCGGCGGCTCGCGCAGCTCGACGGCTTCGACGATGCGCTTTTCGTCGACGCGGGCGGCGCGATCGCGGAGGCGTCCATCTGGAACATCGGCTTCTTCGACGGCCGCGGCATCGTCTGGCCCGATGCGCCGTCGCTCCGCGGCATTTCGATGCAGCTCCTGCAGAACGGCCTGCACGCGCGCGGAGTGCCCAGCGACTCCCTGCGCGTCGCGCACGCAGACATCGGCGCTTTCCGCTCCGCGTTCCTGACCAACTGCGCGTGCGCGATGAGGCCGATCTCCGAAATCGACGGCGTCCGCTTCAGCGTCGATCCGGCATTGAAGGCATTGCTCGACGCCTGCTACGCGTCGAACGCGCCGCAGGCGATCTGACGCACGTTCACGGCTCCAGCCGATCGAGCAGCGCCATCGCGGCCGCCGGCGCGCGCTCCTTCGCGCCGTTGATGAAATAGATGAAGACGTCCCGCTCGCCGGCAGCCGGCTTCGCGCCTGCGACACGTGGAAGATCGGCGGGCTCGCCGCCGCGTGCCCACTCGCGCGCGCGTTCCGCCCATGCGTCGAGCGCCTGCGGCGAATATCCCGTCGGTATCGCGCTCTCGCAGCAGCGAAGCCGGGCGTAGACGAAGTCGCAGGTGACGTCGGCGAACGACGGATACTCCGGCGAATCGGTAGAGACGGTCGCGACATCGTGCTCGCGCGCGAGCGCGACATAGTCGGGATCGGCAAAGCTCGCGTCGCGCACCTCGATCACGTGCCGCAACGGCGCGCCGTCGAGCTCGCGCGGCAACAGGCTGAAGAAGGCAGCGAGATCGTCACGGTCGAACCGTTTTCGTTCCGGCAGCTGCCAGTTTATCGGACCGAGCCGATCACCGAGCTCGGCGAGACCGCCGAACACGAAATCCCTGATCGTCTTGCCGGCGCCGGCGAGCTCCTTGCGCTCGGTGGCGTAGCGCGGCGCCTTCAGCGAGAACCTGAATCCGTCCGGCGTCTGCGCACGCCATGCGGCGTAGCTCGCCGGCTTCTGCGCGCCGTAGAACGTGCCGTTGATCTCGATCGCCGTCACATGGCGGCTCGCGTACTCGAGCTCGCGCCGCTGCACGAGTCCGGCCGGATAGAAGTTGCTTCGCCAGGGCGCGTATGTCCATCCGCCGGTGCCCGCGCGAATGCGCGATGGCGCGCGCATGGGCGCGGCAATCGCGTCCGCGGCGGCGGAGGCCTTGATTCGCGGCGTCATGGCGGAATCTTGCCACATGCAGCGACGCGATCGGCGACAATGCCGGCGAGCTGGGAGAGACGAATCGTGACTGACGCGACGGCACCGCATGTCCTCGTGATCGGCGGCGGCTTCGGCGGCCTATGGGCGACACGCGCGCTCGCGCGCGCGCCCGTCCGCATTACGCTGGTCGACCGCTCGAACCATCACCTGTTCCAGCCGTTGCTCTATCAGGTTGCGACGGCCGGGCTCTCGGCACCGGACATCGCCGCGCCGCTCCGCCATCTCTTGCGCGAGCAGGAGAACGTCGAAGTCCGCCTCGACGAAGTGCGCACGATCGACACGACGCAGCGCCGCGTTACGCTCGATGGCGGCACGCTCGACTACGATTTCCTGATCGTCGCGACGGGCGCGGCACACACCTATTTCGGCCACGACGACTGGTCGCGCTTCGCGCCCGGCCTCAAGACGCTCGACGATGCGTTCGTCGTACGCCGCAAGGTGCTCGAAGCGTTCGAGGTCGCCGAGCGCGAGCCCGATGCGACCGCGCGGGCCGCGCTCCTCAACTTCGTCATCATCGGCGGCGGCCCGACCGGCGTCGAGCTCGCCGGCACGCTTGCCGAGATCGCGCGCCATACGCTCCGGCACGAGTTCCGCCGCATCAATCCGCGCGACGCACGCATCATTCTCGTCGAGGCAGGCCCGCGCGTGCTGCCATCGATGCCGGAATCGCTGTCGCAAAACGCGCAGCGGCAACTCGCAAGGCTCGGCGTCGAGGTGCACGTCGGCGAAGCGGTCACGGCGATCGATGCGAACGGCGTCGAGTTCGGCGGGCGCCGCGTCGAAACCGAGACGGTGCTGTGGGCCGCCGGCGTTGCGGCGTCTCCGCTGGGGCGCCAGCTCAGCGCGCAGTGCGATCGAGCGGGACGCGTGCCGGTCGAGCCGGATCTTTCGCTGCCCGGGCATCCGGATGTTTTCGTCGTCGGCGATCTCGCGACCGTCATGCAGGACGGCAAGCCGGTGCCCGGCATCGCGCCGGCGGCCAAGCAGATGGGCCACTACGTTGCCGAAGCGATCCGGGCACGGCTCGCGGGACGCACGACGAAACCGTTCCGCTATCACGATTACGGCAACCTCGCGACGATCGGCCGCATGGCCGCGGTGGTCGATCTGCGCGGGTTCCATCTGTCGGGGCTGATCGCGTGGTGGTTCTGGCTGATCGCGCACGTGTTCTTTCTGATCGGCTTTCGCAACCGGATCATGGTGCTGATCGACTGGGCGTGGTCGTACTGGACGTACAAGCGGCACGCGCGGATCATTTTCGGGCGCAAGACGCGCGAGGACGCGTCATAGCTTGAGCGCCCACGTCTCGGCGACGAGATCCTTGCCGAAGCTGTGATGCGACTCGGAACCGCTCCGGCGAAATCCGGCGCGTTCGTAGAGATGCCGCGCCGCATCGAGATTGGTCTGCGTCCAGAGGACGACGCGCCTGTAGCCGCTCTCGCGCGCGAACGCGACGCAGGCGTCGATGAGGCGCTTGCCGAGCCCGAGGCCGCGCGCTTCCGGCTCGACGAGCAGGAGGCGGAGCTTCGCGGTCGTCTTGTCCTGCGCGACGAGGAAGATGCAGCCGAGCCGGACGCCGTCGCGCTCGGCGATCCAGCAGCGCTCGCGGCGCGGATCCAGATGCTGGACGAACTTCGCCGCGATCTCCGCGACGAGCGCCTCGAACGTCTCGTTCCATCCGTATTCGTGCCAGTAGATCTCGCCGTGGCGCTGCACGACCCAGCCGATGTCACCGGGCCGGTGCGCGCGCAGCACGACCGGCGATGGCTCGCCGGGCGAGAGACCGTGCTCGATCGTGCGCATCGCATCGAGCACGCGCTGGCGCTGTGCAGTCGCGAGCGGCGCGAGCATCGCGCGCATCTGCCGCTGCGAGCGCCGTTCGAGCGGCGCGAAGGCCCGGCGTCCCGCGGCGGTGAGCGCCAGCACATGGCGCCGCGCGTCGTCGCCGGCGACCGAGCGGGCAAGCCAGTTCTTCGCGCGAAAGCGCTTGAGGATGCGGCTGAGATAACCCTTGTCGAGGCCAAGGTCGCGCGCGAGCTCGGCCGCGCCGACACAGCGCCGGTGCGCGAGCTCGTACATGACGCGCACTTCGGTCAGCGAGAAAGGGCTGTCGAGCAGGCCTTCGTCGAGCACGCCGATCCGCTGCGTGTAGAAACGGTTGAAGCGGCGTGCCGCGTCGATCTGGCGGGCGAGCATGACGGCGACCTCGTTTGAGCGCCAGGCATGCTCCGACAAATGGTTGACGGAGTCAACCAAGTAGACAGACCTGCCCGGGCGCGCCGAGCTCGCGCGGCGCATGGCATTCAGCGTGCCCCCGATCACGGCGGGCCGCGCGGACAGGCGGTATGATCGCTGGCGGGAAGGAGGGGGGTTCGATGCGCAGATTCGCACTCGCGCTGCTGCTGGCGCTCGCGATCGCGGCGGCGGCGAGCCTGGAGGGCCACGTCGGGCTCGTCGTCGACGGCAAGCCGCTGCGCGCCGAGGAAGCGGCCGACGTCGTCGTCTATTTCCGTTCCGCGACGCCCGCGGCCGTGAAGCCGCCGGCGGCGCCGGTCGAAATGTCGACGATGCGCAAGCAGTTCGTGCCGCGCATCCTGCCGGTCGTCGTCGGCACCGAAGTGCGCTTTCCGAATCAGGATCCGATCCTGCACAACGCGTTCTCGACGTCGAAGGACAACGCGTTCGACGTCGGCCTCTACGGGCAGGGCGACGCACAGGCGATCACATTCACGCACGCGGGCTACGTGCGCGTCTACTGCAACGTGCATCACTCGATGGTCGGCCACATTCTCGTGCTCGATACGCCGTATTTCACGCGCCACGATGCGAGCGGACGCTTCAGCTTCGCCGACGTGCTGAAGGGAATAGGCGATCTGGTGATCTGGCACGACCGCGCAACGCCGTGGCACGAGGAGATCGTCGCCGGCGAAGCGGCGCCGTTCGACGTCACGCTCGATCTCAATCTTCGGCGCATTCCGCCGCACATGAACAAGTTCGGCAAGCCTTACGGGCGCAGTGCCAATGGCGACTACTGACTGGCACCGGCAGCGCGGCTTCGCGATGCCGCTCGCATTGCGGCTCTTCCTCGGCACCGCGCTTCTGATCGCCTTCGCGGTCGGTGCGGCGGTGCTGGTGACCGTGCTGCAGGGCCGGCGCATCGCCGAGCAGGCGATCGGCAAATCGCTGACGACGAGCGCGGCCGTGCAGCGCGAGTTCGAGCAGCGGCGACTCGAAACGCTGCAGCTCGCGGCGCGGCTGATCGCGGCCGACGCGGGCTTCGTCAAGTACATCGCCGACGCGGCGGGTTCGAACAACCTGCCGGGCCTCGGCGGCGACGCGGTGCCCGATACGGGCTCGATGCGCGACCTGCTCGGCGAGCGTCAGAAGGATTTCGGGCTCGATCTTGCGATGCTGCTCGATGCGCGCGGCGAAGTACTCGCGCGCACCGACGAGACCGAGGCGTTCAAGGCATCGCTCGCCAAGGATCCGCTGGTCGCGCCGGCCGTGCGCGACGCGGCGCCATTCTCGGGCTACTGGCGTCAGGGCGCCCGGCTGTACCAGGCCGCGGTGATTCCGCTGGCGCAGGATCAGGATCTGGTCGGGTTCCTGCTCGTCGCGCTCGCGGTCGACGATGCGCTGTCGAAGTCGGTCGCGCAGGTCAGCGGTGCGCAGGTCGCTTTCCTGCTGCCGCGCGACGACGGCATCGCGCTCGTCGCAAGCTCGCTCGATGCGGCGCACGTCAAGGAGCTCGACGACGCACTCGCAGCGCACAAGGCCGAGCTCGCACCGGCCGTGCAGGGCGGCAGGACACTCGATCGCGTGCCGCTCCGTTTCGCGGGACAAGACTGGGTCGCGCATCTCGCGCCGACCGCGACGCAGGACGCAGCGCAGCTCGGCACGGTCGCCGTGCTGAGCTCGACCGACCAGATCGTCGGCAGCTACAGCGCGATCCTGAACTGGGTGATCCTCGCCGGCATCGCCTCGCTCGCGGTCGCGCTGGTGCTTTCGGTCGTGCTCGCCCGGCGCATCCTGCGTCCGATCGGCACGCTGGCCGAGGCTGCGGAGTCGGCAGCGGCCGGCGATTACCGCACGCGCATCGGCACCGGCGGCGGCGATGCGCTCGGCCGTCTCGCCCGCGCGTTCGACACGCTTCTGTCCGATCTTCGCGAGAAGAGCGACATGGAGGGCTATGTCGGCCATCTCGCGCGGTATCTGCCGGAGCCGACGGCCGAAGGCCTCGCCGCCGCGCCGGCGCCCGCGCGACCGCCCGCGCCCGAGCCGCCGCGCCGCGACACGGTTGCGCTGCTCGGCATCGAGTTCCGCCATCTGCTCGGCGTTTCCGAGGCGGCGCGTCCGCCGCAGCTTCTCGCAACCGATCTTGCCGGCGTGCGCGGCCTGCTCGAATCGATCGCGCAGGCGAGCGGCGGTGAGCTCGGCAACGCCGGCGGCGCGCGCTGGCAGATCGCTTTCGCGTCGTCGCGTCGCCTGCGCGATGCCGTGCGCGCGTGGGCGACGGTCATCGCGCACTGCGGCCAGGCGCGCGTGCCGGCGCCGTCGGGCGCGCTTGCCGAAAGCGATGTCGTGCTTTCGCGCGGCGCGGACGATGCCGATCGCGTCGTGCTCGGTGCGGCAACGGCGCAGATCGATCGTCTGCTCTGCGATGCGGCGCCCGCCCAGCTCCTGATGACGAAAGGCGCCGGCGATGCGCTGAAGGGCGATCTCGCATCCGACGCGCTCGTCGTCGCGACCGGTGCGTTCAGCGGCAAGCGCTACTACGCGCTCGCGACGTCCGCGCTGCCGAAGCTGACCGCCGATGCGGCGACGACCGTGATCCGTGCGAAGCCGGCAGGAGCGGCCGCCGCGCCGGCCGGCGAGCTTGCGCCGGGTTCGACGCTCGGCGGCCGCTACCGGATCATCTCGACGCTCGGCGCCGGCGGCATGGGCGTCGTCTACAAGGCCCACGATCTCGAGCTCGACGACGTCGTCGCTCTGAAGATGCTGCTTCCGGGCGTGCTGCTCGATTCCGAACAGCTCGACCGCCTCAAGAGCGAGATCAAGCTCGCGCGGCGCATCACGCATCCGAACGTGCTGCGCACGTTCGATTTCGGCGAGGTCGGCGGGCGGCCGTACATCTCGATGGAATACGTGCGCGGCCTCACGCTGCGTTATCTGCTCGGCGAAACGGCACGCGTGCCGTATTCGGCGGCGCTGCGCATCGCGCGCCAGCTCTCGGCCGGCCTCGCGGCCGCGCACGAAGTCGGCGTGCTCCATCGCGACATCAAGCCCGAGAACCTGATCCTCGAGGCGAACGGCAACGCGAAGCTGATGGACTTCGGCATCGCGCGCCCGGCGCGCCGCGCCGAGCCCGGCCACACGCAGCCCGGCACGTTCATCGGCACGCCGAACTACTGCGCGCCCGAGCAGCTGACCGGCGAAGACGTCGACGAGCGCGGCGACATCTACGCGTGCGGGGTCGTCATGAGCGAGTCGTTCTGCGGGGGACTGCCGTTCACGGGCTCGAACACGATGGAGATCTACCAGGCGCAGATGCGCGACGAGCCGATCCTTCCATCGAAGCTCTGGCCCGAGATTCCGAAGGAGCTCGAAGCGGTCATCCTGAAGTGCCTGCGCCGCGATCGCGACGAACGCTACGCGAGCGCGCGCGAGCTCAATGCGGCCCTGACGGAGCTTCGCGCATGATGCGTCATGCAGCGGCCGTCGTGCTGCTCGCGCTCACGGCGACGCCCGCGATTGCGCAGGATGCGATCCTCAGCGCCGAAGAGCCCGAAGCCGAGACGCGCGACTGGAGCTGGTTCGGCGATGCCTGGGCCGGCTACGACCACGTCTCCGGCTTGCCCAACGGTCGCGACGATCTCAGCCGCGGCCTCACGCGCGTGCGTGCCGGCGCGTTCTGGAACGTGACACCGACCTGGGAGATCGCCGGCTCGGTGCGTCTCGCGGCCGGCACCGATTCCAACGACGACAACCGCCGCAACAACGACAACGAACGCAGCAACGACGTCGCGCTCGACCAGCTCTTCATCCGCTGGCGTCCCGGCGAGAACACGAGCGTCAATCTCGGCAAGACGCCGCTGCCGCTCGAGCTTTCGCCGATGCTCTGGGATCAGGACCTCCGTCCTGCCGGCATCGCGCTCGACCAGTCGATTCCGCTGTCCGAGTTCGACCGGCTGCAGCTGGTCGCGGGCTACTTCGCCGGCGATCATCTCTACGGCGACGATTCGCGCATCGGTGCGATCGAGCTCGGCTGGCGCTGGCACGAAGGCGCGCCGACGCATGCCGCGGCGCTGCTGTCGTATCTCGATTTCAGCGATCTCGGCGAATTGACCAGGCAGGGTCTCGCGCGGACCAACACGATCGTCGCCGGCAGGCTCGTCGACGATTACCGCCTGCTCGACATGCAACTCGTCGGGCACGCCGGGCTCGGTCACTGGCCGTTCGAGGCGCGCCTCGACTACGTCAATAATCTCGGCGCCGACGCT
>CALFNI010000556.1 GCA_937902695.1 uncultured Rhodanobacteraceae bacterium | reverse complement strand
ACATCGCCGACACGCGCGACAAGCTCGCGACGTACGTGCGCACCGGCCTGCTCGCAAAGCATCGCCGCGGCCGCGAGCGTCCCGCCCGTCGCGAGCACGTCGTCGACGATGAGCACGCGCTCGCCCTGCACCAGCGCGTCGGCGTGGATCTCGAGCCGGTCCGATCCGTATTCGAGCGCGTAGTCGACGCCGATCGTCTTCGCCGGTAACTTGCGCGGCTTGCGCATCGGCACGAAGCCCGCGCCGAGCGCATGCGCGGCGGCCGCACCGAAGATGAAGCCGCGCGCCTCGATGCCGACGACCCGCTCGATGCCCGCTTCGGCAAACGGCGCGACGAGCGCCTCGATCGACGCCGCGAATGCGCGCGCGTCGGCAAGCAGCGGCGTCAGATCCTTGAAGACGACGCCGGGTTTCGGAAAATCGGCGACGTCGCGCACGTAGCGCGACAGATCGACGCTCATGCGCTCTCCGGCGCAGGCTCGGCCGCGGGCGCGGGCCGGCGATACGAGCCGATGAAGATGCCGACCAGCGAGAGCCCGACGCCGATCCAGTCCAGCGCGCGCGTCGGCCGCGCGAACAGGATCACGTCGAACAGGAACGACAGCGCGGGCTGCAGCAGCAGCAGCAATCCGATCAGCGACGCCGGCAGCTGCGGCATCGCACGCGTCAGCAGCACCCAGCCGAGCACCTGGCCGAAGAAGCCAAGGCCGAGCAGCGCGGACCACGTCTGCGTATCCGGCAGGACGAACGAATCGCCTTCGACGAGCGCGGCCATCGCCAGGATCATCGCGCACAGCAGCGAGCTCACGCAGAGGAGTTGCGCCGGCGCGATGCGCACGTGCCCGGCGCGCTGCGCGTGGCGCGTCGACAGCATGTAGATCGCATACGCGACGCCGGTTGCGACGCCGAGCACGACGCCGAGACGGTACCGCTCGCTGACCCGGCTCCAATCCAGCCCGACGAGCAGGTACAGGCCGACGAACGCGAGCGCGACGCCGAGCATGAATTGCCAGCCGAGCCGCTCGCGGTAGATCAGGAATCCGGCGAGCGCCATCAGGAACACCTGGAAATTGCCGAGCAGCGTCGCGAGGCCGGGCCCGACGTAGAGGATGCTGCGATGCCAGAGCATGAGGTCGGCCGCGAACGCGACGGCCGGAATCGTCAGCCAGGCGATCTCGGCAAGCCTGACGCGCTTCCATTGCCCGAGCGCAACGAGGCCGACCAGCAGCATCGCGCCGCCGAAGGCCATGCGATAGAACGCCGAGACCGTCGGCCCGACATGCGCGACCTTGACGAACAGGCTGGTCGTGCTGATCGCCGCGGCGCCCAGGATCATCTCGATCAGCGCGCGGCGTGGGATGTCCTGCTGCATCAGGCGATCTTGTCGTATTTCGGCAGCGGCATGCCTTCGGCTTCTGCCGCGGCCAGCCACTCGCCGAGCGCGGGAAGCGCGAGCATCGCATCGGAGTAGGTGCGCTCGACGGCGCCGAGCGCCACCACGTACGAGCGAAAGCGCAGCACGACCGGCGCGTACATCGCATCGGCGATCGTGAACGCGCCGAACAGGAACGGACCTGCCGCGCCGTAGCGTGCGCGGCACTCGCGCCAGATGCGCATGATGCGCTCGATCTCGCCGCGCGCTTCGCCGGACATCGCGTTGACGGGCGCCCGCCGCCGGCAGTTGAACGGCAGCGCCTCGCGCAGCGTCTGGAAACCCGAGTGCATTTCGGCGCTGACCGCGCGCGCGGTGGCGCGCACCTCGCGATCGGCCGGCCAGCCGCGGCCGTCGAGGAATGTCTCGTTGACGTACTCGCAGATCGCCAGCGAATCCCAGACGACGAGATCGCCCCGATGCAGCACGGGCACGCGACCGCTCGGCGACCAGCGCGCGATGTCGCTGGCGAACTCGGGCGTGTCGAGCGGCAGGCGCACCTCGTCGAACGCGACGCCGTGATGGCGCATCAGCAGCCACGGCCGCAGCGACCACGACGAATAGTTCTTGTTGCCGATGACGAGCGTCGGCTTCACGGCGTTGTCGGTCATTTCTTGTCGTCGGAATAGGGCACCACGAACGCCGGTGCGCGCGAGAACGCGAGCACCGCACCGGGATTCTCGCTCGCCATCTCGCGCGTGACGACGATGCGGCCGGCAGAGTCGGCCATCAGCAGGCGCTCGCTCTTGCCTTCGATCGTCAGCATCGCTTCCTTGCCGCCCGAGAAATGCGCTTCGACGCCGTTGATCGTCGGCGCGGCCGAGCCTTGCGTGTCGGCATAGAACTGCTTGACCTGCGCGAGTCCCGCTTCGATGTCGGCCCACGGCACGCGCAGGCGATCGCCGATCTTGAGCGCGACGTTGACGATCAGCGCGAGCGAGCCCCGCGGCTGGTTCGTCTCGACCGCCGGATTCTCGGCGCGAAGGGCATCGGTGACCGGGAAGTTCACCTCGCCGCTCGGCGCGACAGGCACGATGATCGCGCCCGACTTCGCGTAGATGACGACCTTGATCGTCTCGGGCCGCACCGCGGCGTTCTTGCTCTCGATGCGCTCGATCGCGACCAGGTGATCGTAGGTCGCGATCTTGTTGACCGGCGAGAGCACCTGGTACAGCGTCGCGTACGGCGTCGAGCTGATGGCCTCGTCCGCGAACGCCGGCGGGGCCAGCGCGATCGATGCGAGCAGGACGAGCGTTTTCATGACGGACTCTTCGGTGCCGGGCGCGGGCGCCGCAAGCCTAGCAGAGCCGCAGGGCGGGCTCAGCCGTCAGACCGGGAACGGCTTCATCGTGGCCGGCCGGGCGTGCCCGCGACGCTGGCGCAGCTCCGCGTCGATGCCCTCGGCGATCGGCGCGGCGCGCTCGAAATCGGGCCCGGCCACCATCACGGTCACCAGATCGAGTGCCGGCAGCTGCCCGACCCCGCCGGTCAGGTACTCGCCCGAAACGAACGCCGGGATGCCGGCGTCGGCGAGCGCCGCCTGCACGAGGTTGGCGTCGATGATGTTCTCGGCTCTGTAAAGTATCTTCACGGGATCGAACGCTAGCGGAATGGCCTGTCGCACGCAAACCCGAGTGACGCTATGATCGGCGCGCCCGGGAGGGGTGCGTGGTGGAGGACGAAATGTCCGGCCGCGCGGGGTGTTGCTCCAACCTGCACATAGAACGAGGCCACAATGGCCCTGGTGTTGCCCGACGACGAACTCGCCGAGCGCATTCGCGCATGCGTGCTGGAGCTGTTGGCCGCGCGCGGTCCCGGCCGCAGCATCTGTCCGAGCGAAGCGGCGCGAATGCTCGCGATGCGCCTCGGCTCGCACTGGCAGGACCTCATGCGTCCCGTCCGCACGGTCGCCGCCGCGATGGCCGAAGCCGGCTCGATCGAAGTCATCCAGCACGAATCGGTCGTCGACATCGGCGACGTCCGCGGTCCCGTGCGCCTGCGCCTGCGACCGCTGCACGGCGAGCGCACGAGGGAAGCGGCCGCCTAGCGGCGCGACGCGTCGGAGCATTCGGCTCGGCTACACTCAGCGGTCACGCACCGCCAGGGCCGCCTCAGGCCTACCCGAATGACCGACGCCGCCGCTCCGAACAATTTCATCCGCCAGATCATCCTCAACGACCGCGCCGCCGGAAAGAACGACGGCCGCGTCGCGACGCGCTTTCCGCCCGAGCCGAACGGCTACCTGCATCTGGGCCACGCGAAGTCGATCTGCCTCAACTTCGGCCTCGCGCGCGAGTTCGCCGGCAACTGCGACCTGCGCTTCGACGACACGAACCCGGCGAAGGAAGAGCAGGAATACGTCGACGCCATCAAGAGCGACGTCAACTGGCTCGGCTTCGAGTGGAACAACCTGCGCCACACGTCGGACTACTTCGAGGTGCTCTACCTCTGCGCCGAGAAGCTGATCCGCGACGGCAAGGCCTTCGTCTGCGATCTCTCGGCCGACGAGGTGCGCGCGACGCGCGGCACGCTCACCGAGCCCGGCCAGAACTCGCCGTACCGCGGGCGCAGCGCCGAGGAGAACCTCGACCTGTTCCGCCGCATGCGCGCCGGCGAGTTCGACGACGGCGCGCGCACGCTGCGCGCGAAGATCGACATGGCATCCGGCAACATCAACATGCGCGATCCGACGATCTACCGGATCCGCAAGCTGACGCACCAGAACACCGGCGATGCGTGGAAGATCTACCCGATGTACGACTATGCGCACTGCGTCTCCGACGCGGTCGAGGGCATCACGCATTCGCTGTGTACGCTCGAGTTCGAGGACCATCGTCCGCTTTACGACTGGTTCCTCGACCAGCTCGATGTCGAGAATCATGCCGAGCTGATCGAGCCGATGCGTCGCGCCGGCCTCGCCGGCACGCCGAGTCGTCCGCAGCAGATCGAGTTCGCGCGCGGCAATCTCGACTACACGGTGATGTCCAAGCGAAAGCTCATGGCGCTGGTCAGCGAGAACCTTGTCGACGGCTGGGACGATCCGCGCATGCCGACGTTGGCGGGCGTGCGGCGTCGCGGCTTTCCGCCGGCCGCGGTCCGCGCGTTCTGGGAGCGCGCGGGCGTCACCAAGCAGAACTCGGTGATCGAGTTCAGCGTGCTCGAAGGCAGCGTGCGCGAAGTGCTCGATGCGAGCGCGCCGCGCCGCATGGCCGTGCTCGATCCGCTCAAGCTCGTGATCACGAATCTCGACGCCGCGCACGACGAGACGATCGAGTTCGCCAACCATCCGAAGAACGCCGAGCTCGGATCGCGGCGCGTGCCGTTCTCGCGCGAGCTCTGGATCGAGCGCGACGATTTCGCCGAAGTGCCGCCGAAGGGTTTCCATCGCCTCGTGCCGAACGGCGAGGTGCGCCTGCGCAACGCCGGCATCGTGCGCTGCGAGGAGATCGTCAGGAACGACGACGGCTCGATCGCCGAAGTGCGCTGCACGCTCGATCCGACGACGCGCCACGGCATGCCCGGCGCCGATCGCAAGGTGAAAGGCACGATCCACTGGGTCAGCGCCGGACACGCGGTCGCGGCCGAGGTGCGGCTCTACGATCGCCTCTTCACGGTGGCGGATCCGGACGATACGAGCGACGGCAAGACGTATGCGGAACACTTGAACGCCGACTCGAAGCGCGTCGTGCGCGCGTGGCTTGAACCGTCACTGGCGGACGCGACGCCGGAGAGCAACGTGCAGTTCGAGCGGCTCGGGTATTTCGTCGCGGACCGCTACGACCACTCGCGCGCGACGCCGGTGTTCAACCGGACGGTGACGCTGCGCGATTCGTACGCGGTGCGCTGAGCCGACCCCGACAATCCCGCGCGCCTTTCCCCCTCTCTCGCGCAGCGGGAGAGGGCCGGGGTGAGGGCCCGCTTGTGGAAGCGCATCGCGCGCTTGCCCTCACCCTACCCTCTCCCGCGAGCGGGAGAGGGGAAAGCTAGCGCACGGTGAGCTGCGCGCCTTTTCTCCCTCTCCCGCGCAGCGGGAGAGGGAAGAACTAGCCGCGCGCCTTCACAGCGACAGGCTCGGGATTCATGACCCTGAGATAGTGCCGATCGAACGCCGCGAGCTGGCTCTCCAGCTCCGAATACGGCCCGGGCTCCCACGCGTTCGAAACGACGCCGAGATGCGCGTTCTCGCAAAGCTCCCAGTCCTGCCGGTTCGTGAGATCCCAGAACTCGACCGCCGGCATCGGATCGAAGCCGGGCGTCGCGATCGCGTCGGGATGGAAGAACCACTCGCAGACGACGCGCGTGTGCCCGCGCGAGACCGGCAACGCGCGGTGCAGCATCACGTAATCCGGGTGGAGCGAAACGAATGCGCTCGGAAACACCGTGTAGTAATAGACGCGGCCGCGTTCTTCGGCCGACAGCGCCGGAAACGCCGGGGCGCAGCGTGCGCCGCCCATCGTCATGCTGCCTTCGGGGTTGGTCATCCACATCGGACCGCCGAGCACCGGGCCTTCGTCGAGGTCGTTCTCGGAATTGCGGAACGGCGTCAGCCTGTTGAGCTGCGGATGAACGGTCGGGCAGTGATAGCACTCGCTGAAGTTGTGGAAGATCAGCTTCCAGTTCGCATCGACCTCATAGACCTTGCGATGCACGGAGCGGAGCTCGTCGGCCCGGCGATGCGCGAACTTGCCGACGAGTGCCGGCAGCGCCTCGGCGAACGGCTGCGGCCGGCGCGCGAGGTTGACGAAGACGAAACCCTGCCAGGTCTCGAGCGCGACCGGATGCAGCGGGTAGTCGGTGGTCCTGAAGCCGGCGACGTCCGTCATCGCCGGCACGGTGCGGAGCGCGCCATCGAGGCCATACGTCCACGCGTGATACGGACACTGGATCGTCGCGCCGAACGTGCCGGACGCCTCGCGGCACAGGCGGCTCCCGCGATGCCGGCAATGGTTGTGGAATGCGCGCACGTTGCCCGCGCCGTCGCGCACGACGATCACGCTTTCGTGATCGAGCTCGAACAGGAAATACGCGCCCGCCTTGTCGAGCTCCGAAACATGCCCGACGAGCAGCCACGATTCGTAGAAGATGCGCTCGCGCTCCGCGCGGAAAACATCGTCGGAAACGAAGTACTCGCGCGGCAGCGTGCGCTGGCCGAAGGAAGTACGTGATTTCATGCGCGCATTTTACGCCGCTGCGCCGTCGAAATCGTAGTCGAACTCGTAGAAGTGCTTGCCGCCATCGGCGATGACGATGTGCATCGTGCCGACGAGTCCCGCGAGATCGCCGGTGCCCGAATCCGGCACGACGACGATCTCGAGCCGCGGCGCGCCGCGTGTCATCGTCGCGAAGTGCTGCAGCACGAACGTGCCGCGCCGGCCGCCGAGCGTGCCGACGACCTTCTCGATCGCGACATAACCGGCCGAGCCTTGCGTGCCGGTCATCGCGCTCAGCATCTCGCCTTTCGACGATGCCTCGAGATCGCCGTGATAGTGCTTGTCGAGCGACATGCGGCCGCGCGCGGCGCCGTCGTCGCTGTCGTCGAACGCGAGCGCCACGGGCGCGAGTTTGACGTCGAACGGGCCTTTCGCGTGCTCGGTCATCGCGGACTCCTTGCGGGTGATGGAAACGACCAACTCTATCGGATGGCGGTGACGCGCCGCCCGCTCACGGCGGCAGTTGCGCGCGTTCGAGCGCCGCGATGCCGCGACTCAGCCGGAAGCCGAGGTAGCAGTGCGATCCGGCCGGCATCAGCCCGGCGTTCTCGAATGTACGGAGATACCACGACGGCGCGCGTGCGATGTAGCCCTTGCGGTCGCCGGCGACGTCATCCTTGCTCGTGAAGAGCTCGAGGAACGCGACGCCTTCGAGCATGTCGGCGATGCCCGCGAGCCCCGCTCGGATCTCGGCGGGCTCGAGGTAATGCAGCACGTCGCTGCATACGATCAGGTCGAAGCGGCGATCGAGGCGCAGCGTCGCGAGATCCCCGAAGCGCGCGAGCCCGATGTTGCGGCTGCGCCCGTAGCGCGCGACGACGTACTCGCTCGCGTCGAGGCCGCGGTATTCGACGCGCGGGCGCAGCGCCCGCAGCGGCGCGCGCCACGGTGCCTCGCCGCAGCCGACGTCGAGCACGCTTTCGATCGGCCGGCCGAGGTAATACTCGGCGACCGCGACGGCCAGCGCGACCTTGCGCCGGAGCTCGTTCTTCGAGCCGACCGCGTGGCGCGGATGGCGGTACCATTTCTCGAAGTACGCGTGATCGTAGACCTTTGGCATGATGGGTTCCGCGAAGACGTCGTGCGAGCATCCTAACCGGCCGGAGGCCACCATGAGCCCGGAATCCGAACAGCGCCCGCCGTTCCCGCCGTTCACGCGCGAGACCGCGACGCAGAAAGTGCGCGCCGCCGAGGACGCCTGGAACACGCGCGATCCCGCGCGCGTCTCCAGGGCGTATACGATCGACAGCCGCTGGCGCAATCGCGCGGAGTTCCTGACCGGCCGCGATGCGATCGTCGCGTTCCTCGAGCGCAAGTGGTCGAAGGAGCTCGACTACCGCCTGATCAAGGAGCTCTGGGCGTGCGCGGACGACCGCATCGCGGTGCGCTTCGCCTATGAATGGCACGACGATTCCGGCCAGTGGTACCGGTCGTACGGCAACGAGAACTGGGCATTCGACCAGAACGGCCTGATGCGCCATCGCCATGCCAGCATCAACGACCTCCCGATCGCCGAATCGGCGCGGCTTTACCGCTGGCCGCCCGGGCCGCGCCCGGCCGATCATCCCGGCCTCTCCGATCTCGGCCTCTAGACGGCCGGACGTCGAGGCCAGGCCTTGCGAAGGCGCACGAACGCGTCGGCGATCGAGCGCTCGCCGATCGCGCCATAGCCGAACGCGAAGCCGTGCCGCGCGGGCTCGCCGATGTAGAGACCGTGCAACGCGAACATGCCGACGTCGTGCCGGCGCGCGACATCGATCAGCGCGGCGACATCGACCGACGGCGACGCGAACGCCGAAAGATGCAGGCCGGCGATGTTCGGCACCGGCTCGACCCACTGGCCGAACGCCTCGGTGAGATGGCGCAAGAGCGTCTCGCGCCGCGCCGCGTAGACGGCGCGCATGCGGCGGACGTGCCGCGCCATGTGGCCTTCGGCGATGAACGCGGCGAGCGTGTCCTGCTCGATGACCGGCGAATGCCAGTCCGCGTCGCGCTTGGCGGCGATCAGCGCGCGCTGCGCCCACGGCGGCGCGACGACATAGCCGAGGCGGATCGACGGAAAGAGGCTCTTCGAGAACGTGCCGACATAGAACACGCACGCGGCGCGATCGAGCGTCTGCAACGCATCGAGCGGCCGGCCGCCGAAGCGGAACTCGCCGTCGTAGTCGTCCTCGACGACGACGGCGCCGCTCGCCGCGGCAAGATCGAGCAGCGCGGCGCGTCGGCGCGCCGACATTGCGCAGCCGAGCGGGAACTGGTGCGACGGCGTCACGTAGACGATGCGCGCCTCGCGCGGAATCTCGTCGACGACGAGCCCTTCGGCATCGACGGGAACCGGCACGAGCTTTGCGCCGTGCGCCGCGAACGCGGTGCGAAATGGCGGATAGCCCGGATCCTCGACGGCGACGACCGTGCGGCCGGGCGTCACCAGGATGCGCGCGATCAGGTCGAACGCCTGCTGCGCGCCGGAGGTCACCACGATGTCGTCGGCCGCGCAGGCGACGGCGCGCGCGAACGACACGTGCGTTGCGATGCTTTCGCGAAGCGCCGGCTGCCCGCGCGGGGGCGCGTACGGCGCGCGCGTCTTCGCGATCGCGCGCACCGCGCGCGAGGCCAGGCGGCGCCAGATCGCGAACGGAAACAGCGCGGCGTCCGGAATGCCGAGCGCGAAATCGAACCGCGGCGGCGGGTCGGGCGGCAGGACGAACGTCGGCGGCGGATTGCGCCAGTGCGGCGTCAGCCGCCGCTCGTCGGCGGCATCGGCGGGCGCCTGCGCCGGCTCGGCGCGTCGCGGGAGCTCGCTTGCGACGAAGACGCCCGAGCCGCGCCGCGCGGCGACGTAGCCTTCGCTGAGCAGCAGGTCGTACGCGGCGACGGCCGTATTGCGCGACAGCATGCAAGCGTCGGCGAGCTTGCGCGTCGACGGCAGGCGAAGGCCGGGCTTCAGGCGTCCGTCGAGGATCGCCGCGCGCAGCTGTCCGTGCAGCGCGCGCAGCAGGCCGCGCGAATCGCGTGCCGGCAGCACGATCGGAAACTCGAAAACTGGATCCATAAGAATCGTCGTTCCTGGACCTCGTTGCGGTCCACTCTACGCCTTACCGTAGCGGCGTGTCAGTGGGTGACGAAACGCGGAGGAAAGCAGTGATCGATTTCTTTTTTGCGCCGACGCCGAACGGGCTCAAGGTGAAACTCTTTCTCGAAGAAGCCGAGCTGGCGCACCGCATCGTGCCGGTCAGCCTCAGCCGCGGCGAGCAGTACAAGCCCGATTTCGTGCGCATCTCGCCGAACAGCCGGATCCCGGCGATCGTCGATTACGCGCCGGCCGGCGGCGGCGGGCCGCTGCCGATCTTCGAATCGGGCGCGATCCTGCTCTATCTCGCCGAGAAGGCCGGCCGCTTCATGCCGACGAGCGCACGCGCGCGGCTCGAAGTCATGCAGTGGCTCTTCTGGCAGGTCGGCGGCCTCGGCCCGATGGCGGGCCAGATCGGCCACTTCAACGTGTTCGCGCCGGAGAAGGTGCCGTACGCGATCGAGCGTTACACGCGCGAGGTGCACCGCCTCTACGGCGTGCTCGATCGTAGGCTCGCCGGTCGCGACTACATCGTCGACGATTTCTCGATCGCCGACATGGCCGCGTACCCATGGATCGTGCCGCACGCGCCGCACGGCCAGATGCTCGAGGATTTTCCCGACCTCAAGCGCTGGTTCGAGACGATGCGCGACCGGCCGGGCACGCGCGCGGCCTACGACGGCGTCGTCGACGTCTACGCCGACACGAAGCGCACCCTGACCGACGCGGAGCGCCGCGTGCTCTTCGGCCGCGTCGCCGAAGCCAGCGCCTGAACCGCCAGGAGACACCGATGATGACCTTGATCGCGTTCCCGAACGATGCGCCGGGCATGACGTCGTTCCTGCCGGCGCGGGCGATAGGCCACGGCACGGTGCCGTGGGTTCCGCTCTCCCCCGGCAGATCGTTCAAGCCGCTGCGGTTTCTCCGCGACGATCGCGGCTTCGTCGAGCTGCTCCGGCTCGAGCCCGGCGAGGCGATTCCGTTGCACCGGCACACGGGCGAGGTGCACGCGATGAATCTGGAAGGCTCGCGCCAGCTCGACACCGGCGAGATCGTCGGGCCCGGCGATTACGTCTACGAGCCTGCCGGAAATGTCGATTCGTGGAAGGTCGTCGGCGACGCGCCGCTCGTCGTGCTGGTCGTCGTCATGGGCGCGGTCGAATACCTCGACGCGCACGGCAACGTCACGAAACGCTACACGGCGCAGACGCTCAGCGATCTCTACGACGCGTACTGCCGCGCGCGCGGCATCGGGATCCGCGACCTCGTCGAGTAGGCGCTTCAGCGCCAGGCGGAGCTGATCGGATAGCGGCGGTTGCGGCCGAACGCGCGCGTCGTGACCTTCGGACCGGGCGCCGACTGGTGCCGCTTGTACTCGCTGCCGAGCACGAGTCGCGCGACACGGCGCACGACCGCTTCGTCGAACCCGGCCGCGACGATCTCGGCCTGCGATTCCTCGCGATCGACGAAGCGCTCGAGGATCGCGTCGAGCACGTCGTACGGCGGCAGCGAATCCTGGTCGAGCTGGTTGTCGCGCAGCTCCGCCGACGGCGGGCGGTCGATCACGGCCGGCGGAATGACCCACGCGCCGGCCTCCTCGCGCGCATTGCGCCAGCGCGAGAGCGACCACACGAGCGTCTTGTAGACATCCTTCAGCGGCGCGTAGCCGCCGCACATGTCGCCGTAGAGCGTCGCGTAGCCGACCGCCATCTCGCTCTTGTTGCCCGTCGAGAGGACGAGGCCGCCGAGCTTGTTCGAAAGCGCCATCAGCAGCACGCCGCGGCAACGTGCCTGCAGGTTTTCCTCGGTGACGTCTTCGCGCTTGCCGGCGAACACCGGCGCGAGCGTCGCGCGGAATGCCTCGAACGGCCCTTCGATCGGCAGCACGTGGTACGCGACACCGAGCTTTCGCGCCTGCGACTGCGCTTCGCTCACCGAGAGATCGGACGTGTAGCGGCTCGGCATCATCACCGCGGTGCAGCGCTCCGGGCCGAGCGCGTCGACCGCGAGCGCGAGCGTCAACGCGGAATCGATACCGCCGGAAAGGCCGAGCAGGACGCCCGGAAAGCCGTTCTTGGCGACGTAATCGCGGATGCCGCGCACGATACCCGCGTAGACGACCGCCTCGACCGAGGCGTCTTCCACGACCGGCCAGTCGCGTGCCGCGAAACGGCGTGTTGCCGTGTCGTAATCGGCGAAGAGCAGCGCATCCGATTCTTCGACATCGCACGCAAGCAGCTCCCGCCGCGCATCCCCGTCAGCACGATCCTCTTTCCCCTGCTCACCGGCGATCCGGGTGCGCCGGGGCTTTTCTGGGAGCTCGCCAACGCAACGCGCGGCGCTCTCGTCAGCCCCTCCAAATCCTGGCCCGACACATGATTCGCCGCCGTCAAACCAGTGTCTTCAGCCTCGCGTTCCTCGACTGCATTTGCTGCGGCTTCGGGGCGATCATCCTGATCTTCGTGCTCAGCATCGACTCGCGCGAGAAGGAGAAGCTGCAGACACTCCTCGATCTCCAGCAGCTCCTCGCCCAGCAGGCGGCCGCGCTGACGAAGCTGCGCGCCAGCAAGGAAGATCTCGAACGCAGCAACGCCCGGGTCGCCACCCTCGTCACCGACGCCCGCCTGCGAAACGACTCGGTCCATGCGCTCCTCGACGACCTCGAGCGCCAGCTCCAAAACGAAAAGAAAGGCCAGGAGGCGATGCTCGTGGATATCGACGAGCTGAAGAAGGAAATCGCCGCGCGCCAGAAGAAGCCGGAGATCGAGCTGAAGGAAGTGAAGCCGCTTCCGGTCGGGCTCCCGGTCGGCAGCAACTATCTCGCCTTCGTCATCGATACGTCGGGCTCCATGCGCGACCCGAATACCAACGGTCTCTGGCCGATCGCCATTCGCAAGATCGACGAAGTGCTCGACGCCTACCCCGACGTAAAAGGCATCCAGGTGCTGAACGCCGACGGGCGCTTCATCCTCGGCAGCCGCAGCGGCGAAAATGGCTGGATGTCCGATAACCGCGAAACTCGCACCGCGATCAAGCAGACGCTCCGCCGCTACAACGAAGACACGCAGAGCAATCCC
>CALFNI010000555.1 GCA_937902695.1 uncultured Rhodanobacteraceae bacterium | reverse complement strand
GGCGCCCTTGCCGTCGCATGCGCCGAGTCCGATCGCGCGCTCGTCGTCGACCCTGAGCTCGAACGGGCTCGCCCTCCCGGCCGGCGAGTCAGGCACCGTGTCGAGATGCACGTTGAAGAGCAGCTTCGGCCTGCCGCGCACGGCATGCAGGCTGACGGCGCCGGCGCCGTGGTCCGTGGTCGTGCACTCGAAGCCGCCGAGCTGCGCGCGCAGGTACGCGAAGATGCCGCCCTCGTCGATCGCACGCGGCGGATTGCGCGTGTCGAAGCCGACCAGCGCGCGCAGATGCGCCAGCGTTGCGGCGACGAGATCGGTCAAGACGCGCCCCCCGCCCCGCGGTTGACCTCGGCCCAGAGCGTCGAGCTCATGCCGTACAGGCGAATGAACCCTTCGGCCTCGGCGACGCCCCAGTCGGCGGCCTGCGCGTAGGTCGCCTTTGCCGTCTGCAGGATGTGCGGCGATCCGATCGCGATCGGATAGACCGTCCCGCCGCGCGTCTCGACGACGACCTTGCCGTTGACCATGCGCTGCGTCGAGGCGAGAAACGCTTCGAGATCGTACTTCAGCGGATCGTGATAGAAGCCTTCGTAGACGAGCTCCGTCCACTTGCGCCCGACGTCAGGCTTGAAGCGGTTCTGCTGCTTCGTCAGCACCGCTTCCTCGAGCGCGCGATGCGCGACGAGCAATGCCGTCAGGCCCGGCGCCTCGAACACGATGCGGCCCTTGAGGCCGATCGTCGTGTCGCCGGTGTAGAGATTCCGCCCGACGCCGTAGCGTGCGAACGCGGGATTGAGCTGCTGGAGGATCTCGCCGCCGGCGATTCGCCTGCCGTCGATCGCGACGGCCTCGCCGCGCACGAACTCGATCGAAACGCGCATCGGCTCGGCCGGCCATTCGCTGCGCGGCGCGCACCAGCCGACGGCGCCCTCGCCCGGCTCCTGCCAGCGGTCGATCTCGCCGCCCGAGATCGTCACGCCCAGCACGTTCTCGTTGATCGTGTAGTGCTTCGTCTTCGCGCGCACGTCGAAGCCGCGCGCTTCGAGGTATTTCTGCTCGTAGGCGCGGACCTCGGTGTGCTCCTTCTGGATCTCGCGGATCGGCGCGACGATGTCGTAATCGCCGAGCGCCTTGACGGCGAGGTCGAAGCGGACCTGATCGTTGCCCATGCCGGTGCAGCCGTGCGCGAAGGACTTCGTGCCGAGCTCGTCGCAGCGTTTCAGCGATTCCTCGACGATGACGTAGCGATCCGAAACGAGCAGCGGATACTGACCCTGGTAGAACTCGCCCGCCTGGATCAGCGGCTTCACGAAGCCGTCCCAGATCGCCTGCGATGCATCGACCGTGCGATGCGAGGCGACGCCGAGCTCCTTCGCGCGCTGCTCGATGTAGTCGCGCTCCTCGGCGGAGACGCCGCCGGTGTCGGCGAATACGGTGTGCACGAGATAGCCACGCTCATTGAGATACGGCACGCAGAAGCTGGTGTCGAGGCCGCCCGAAAACGCGAGCACGATGTCCTTGCTCATTGCGCGGCTCCTTTCACGAGCGCGGCCATGATCGCCTTCTGCACGTGCAGCCTGTTCTCGGCTTCGTCGACCGCGATGCACGCCTTCGAATCCATGACGGCGTCGGTCGCCTTCACGTTCCGGCGCAGCGGCAGGCAGTGGCTGAAGAGGCCGTGGTTGGTCAGCGCCATCTTGCGTTCGTCGACGATGAAATCGCGGTAGCGGTCGCGAATGGGTTTCTCTCCGGACCAGCGTCCGAAATATGGGATCGCGCCCCAGCTCTTCGCGTAGACGACATCGGCGCCGCGATACGCCTCGTCGATGTCGTGGCTGATTTTCAGCGAGCCGCCGTTCTCTGCGACGTTCCTGCGCGCGAAATCCATGTAGCGCGGATCTAGGATGTATTCGGGCGTCGGGCAGAGCAACGTGACGTCCATGCCGTAGCGCGTCGCGATCATCAGCGCCGAGTTGGCGACGGCCGTATTCAACGGGCGCGGATGGTAGGTCCAGGTCAGCACGTATTTGCGGTTCTTGAGGTCGCCGAGGTGTTCCTTCAGCGCCATGACGTGCGCGAGCTCCTGGCACGGATGCGTGATCGTCTCCATGTTGATCACCGGCACGTCGGCGTATTTGGCGAACGCGTTCAGCACGCGGTCCTTGCGGTCGAGCGACCAGTCCTGGAACTTCGGGAACGCGCGCACGCCGATCAGGTCGACGTAGCGCGAGAGGACGCGCGCGACCTCGGCGACATGCTCTTCCTCCTCGCCGACCATGACGGTGCCGGTGCCGAACTCGATCGGCCAGGCGTCCTTGCCCGGCGCGAGCACGATCGCGTGGCCGCCGAGCTGGAACGCGCCGAGCTCGAAGCTCGTGCGCGTGCGCATCGACGCGTTGAAGAACAGCAGCGCGATCGATTTGCCGGCGAGATCGCGGCCGATGCGCTCGCGCGTGAAGCGCGCGGCCTGTGCGAGCAGCGCGTCGAGCTCGGGGCGCGTCCAATCCTGCGTGTTGAGGAAGTGCCTGGTCGACATTCGAGATTCCGTCTTGTGAGGGTGGTCCGCCGGCCCAAAAGCAAAAAACCCGGCGCGAGGGCCGGGTTTTCGTCGATACACATGAAGAGCGTGCGACAACCTACCCGGCGCGGATGGAAGGCTCCGGTCGGCGCGCGCGCGAGGTCATGCCGGCGGCCATGCGGGCGCTGGTCAGGACTGTGGCATTGGTGGAAGTGATCGACATGTTGCGAACGGTATCACGAATTTCTTTTGCGGCGCAACACATATGTCGAAAAGACGTCTGGACGGCTATTCCGCCGGCGTGACGCTGACCCTCACGCGCACCCTGTCGCCCGGGTCGAAAGGCATGCGCGAGCTGTAGACATCGCCGCGGTAACGGTATTCGACGTCGTAGGCGACAACCTTGCGCTGGCTCGATGCGGCCGGCGGACAGTGCCGCACCGTCTTGTACTGCGGTCGGACATC
>CALFNI010000554.1 GCA_937902695.1 uncultured Rhodanobacteraceae bacterium | reverse complement strand
CCGCGAGCGGAAATTGCGGTCGAGCGTCTCGGTCGACGCGGCGTCCGCGCCGGCCGCGTGGTAGGTGTGCACGTCGCCGCCGCGGAAACGATAGATCGCCTGCTTCGGATCGCCGATCAGGAACAGCGCCGGTCGTGCGGCATCGTCGCGCGCGACGTAGATCCGGCGGAACACCTCCCACTGCTTCGCATCGGTGTCCTGGAACTCGTCGACGAGCGCGGCCGGACAGTCGCGGCGCAGATCGTCCGCGAGCTGCGCGCCATGCGCCGACGCGAGCGCCGCATGCACGCGCTCGACGAGATCGTCGAAGCCGACCAGGCCGCGTTCGCGCTTGATCGCAGCGATGCGCGTGCGCGCCGCGTCGTGCACGTCATGCAGGAGGCTCGCGCGTGCCTGCGCGCGCGCATGGACGAACGTGCCGCGCGCGGCGAGATAGCGGTCGACGGCCGCCGAGAGAGCGACCGCCGGCGGCGGCTGCCGCTTGAAGTTGCCCTTGCGGCGCTCGGCGATGCCGTCCGTCGTCAGCGCGTCGAGCCGCTCGTTGAAATCCTCGTCGAGCGAGGCGCCCTCGGCGAATGCCGCGAGCGTCGACCAGATCTGCGCGATCGTCGGATCCTGCGGCCGATTGCGCACCAGCACGCCGGCGGCGCGCGCCGCGTCGATCACGCGACGGCATTCCGGAAGGTCGCGGCGACACGCATCGCGCAGCCGTTCGGTCTCGGCATCGAGCGCTGCGAGCGCCTCGCGATCGGGATTCGCGCGCGCCGGCAGCAGCGTCTCGGCGACGAGCAACCTCGGCAGGTCGCGCGCCAGCGCGTCGGGCGTTCTCCACAACGTTTCGAGCCATCTGGCGGTGTCGTGCTCGCGCGTGAAGCGCCGCCAGATGTCGTAGGCGATCTCGCCGTGCAGCGCGCGCTCGCTGGTCACGAAAGCGGTCGCCACGAGCGGCTCGCCGCTGGCGAGCGCGTGATGGGCCAGTATGCGCTGGCAGAACGCGTGGATCGTATGGATCGGCGCGAGATCGATTTCGCCGACGGCGCGGCGAAGCCGCGCGGCGAGCAGCGGCGCGGACTCGATCGCGATGCGCCGCTCGAGCACGCGCGCGGTGGTTGCGACGGCGGCATCGTCGCTGTCGCGCGCCGCGTGCAACGCGGCGGCATCGAGCGCAGCGAGCGTCGCGGCCAAGATCAGCTGCGCGCGGAGACGTTCGCGAAGCTCCTGCGTCGCGGCGATCGTATACGTGACGGCGAGCACACTCTTCACCGGGAGTTCGCGCTCGATGACCAGCCGCGTGTGCAGGAGCGCGAGCGCGAACGTCTTGCCGGTCCCGGCGCTCGCCTCGATGCGATGCGTGCCTTCGAGCGGCCAGTCGATCAGCGGCCTGGTCATGCCGCCGCTCCCGGCACGCGCGCATGGCAGATCGCCGCGAACACCGACTTCGCCCAGGCGCGGAACTCGAGCGTCGCCGCGTCGTCGACGAACGGCATCGCGCCGCGCAGCGCGAGCGAGGTCGCCGCGTCGCTGCCCTCGCCGCTGCCGGTGCGCGTGATCCATTGTCTCGCGGCCGCTTCGTCCGCGGCGGCCGCGTCGCCGGCGAACTCCTCGAGCCAGGCCCACGCGGCGGCGGGCCGGAACGGCAGCGGTCTGACGAGGCCTTCGCGCATGACGCCGACGAGCCAGCGCAGCGCTGCGCGAGCCTCGTCGCGCGGATGCGCGGCGAGCGCGCGCGGGCCGACGTCGCCGGTGTCGTAATTCGCGAACGTCAGCACCGGTCGCGGATCGCCGAGCGCGGCGAGGACCAGCGCGTCGAGGTGCCAGCGCACCGTGTTGCGCGCGCTGACCTTGCCGACGCGCGTGCGGATCGCATGCGCGTCGTCGACATCGTCGAGCACGCCGGCGAGCCGCACGTCGCCGAGCGCGAGCTCGAACGGAAGCCGCGCCAGCGTGCCGCGGCGCGCGGCGTGCACTGCGTTGGTGATCGGGCGCGCCAGGCGCAGGATCTCGCGCAGGCGCTGCGAGCCGGCCGCGCCGGGCGGCAGCTCGCCCTCGGCCTGCAGCCGCCGGCAGAGCGCCGCCTCGTCGATCGCGGCGTCGGCGATCAGGGCATCGTGCACGCGCGCGAGCAGGATGAAATGCTCGAGGGCGTCGGTCGACATGAACGGCTCGTTCTCGTCGAGGTGCGCTTCATCGCGATCGAGCCTGACGCGCAGCCGCTCGCGCAGGAAAATCGCCGGCGGATCGATCAGGAAGCGGCGCAGCGCCGCGTAGTCGATCGTCGCGACCTGCATGGCATCGGGATCCGGCGGCAGCGGCGCCGCCACGAACGGCGGCAGCGGATGCGCCGCCGGTGTCGTCGCGAGCGCGCCGGCCCACGAGGCGTCGAAGCGGACGCGGCGCGGATCGGCATCGGGCGCGCGGCCGAACGGCTGCAGCGGATGCTGGAGGACGAGGCGCGCGCGCGCGGCATCGGCGTCCTCGAAGTACGACGCGGCGACGTCGAGGAGCTCGGAGACGACGACCGACGGCTCGCGCGGCGAATCGTCGATCGCGTCGCGCGCGATGTAGCTGAGATACAGCACGTCGCTGGCCGCGGTCAGCAGCTGCAGGAACAGGAACCGGTCGTCGTCGCGCACCGAGCGGTCGCCGCGGCGGCGCCGGCCGGGCGTGTCGAGCGCGGCCGCGAGCCGGTTCAGCACCGGCGAGGGTTCCTGGCGCGGAAAATCGCGGTCGTTGAGGCCGAGCAGGCCGATGACGCGGAACGGAATCAGCCGCATCGGCACCATGCGGCAGAACGTGACGCCGCCGGCGAGAAAGGGCTGGCGCGCATCGGGTTCGGCGAATCGCGCGGCAACATGTGCGCGCACGACGTCGGCGGGCAGCGTGTCGCCGAGTCCCGCTTCGGCGGCGGCGCGACCGAACGCATCGATCTCGCCGAACACGCGATCGCGCGCGCGCGCATCGGCGGCGTCGCCCGGATTGGGCGGCAGCAGCGCTTCGAGCGTCGTCGTCAGTACCGCCTGCCAGTCGGCCGCCGTGTGCGCGGCGGAGACATCGCGCACGGCGCGCTCGATGACGCCGAGGAGCTCGATCAGCGCATCGAGTGCATCGAGCGCGTGGCCTTCGAGGTCCCGCTACGGCGCGACGCCGGCGATGTCGGCGTCGTCGCCGGCGGCGTGGCCGAGCAACAGCCGATCAAGCGCGAAACGCCACGTGAAACCGTCTTCGGCCGGCGCACCGAGCCGCGCGCGGTGCGCCGCGTCGAGGCCCCAGCGCGCGCCGGCTGCGCTGGCCCAGCCGCGCACGCGATCGATCGATTCGGCGTCGAGATCGAAGCGGCGCATCAGCGGCGGCAGGGCAATGAGGTCGAGCACCTCGTTGCTGGTCAGGCGCGCGCGGTCGAGGCCGAGGATGCGCAGCACGAGATCGGCGACCGGCGACGCCGAGAGCGAGCTTTCGTCGGCGACCGTATAGGGGATGAAGCGCGCCCCGCCGTGCGCGCCGCCGAACACGGCGGCGATGGCCGGCGCATAGAGATTGATGTCGGGCGTCATGACCGCGACGTCGCGCGCTTCGAGCGTCGGATCGTCCTCGAACAGGGCGCGCAGCTGATCGTGCAGCACCTCCACTTCGCGGGCGCGCGTGTGGCATGCGTGCACCTGCAGCGTGCAGTCGCGCTCGATCGTTGCGACCGCGAGCGTGCCGCCCTGCGCCGGGCGGCGCTCGAGGATGTCGAGCTGGAGGCGCTGCAGCAGGCCGCGCGGCCGGGGGTCCGCGTAGGCTTCGATTTCGCGCGGCGCGACGATCTCGTACGAGAACAATGTCGCGATGAAGTCGCGGCCGGCGCGGCCCCACGCGGCGAGCAGCGGATTTTCGCCGCCGTCCAGCGGATCGTCGGCGTCGGTGCCGAGCCGCTCGCGCAGCGTGACGAGATCGCCCCAGTACTTGCGCGTCGGCGTCGGCAGGTAGAAATGCACGGTCGCACCGCGGGCCGCCGCGGTCATTACGCGCAGCACGTCCGGCGAGACGTTGAGGCAGGCGAACGCGAAGATGCGCGCCGGCAATCCGCGCGGCGCGGGCGTATCGGCGCCGTCGAACGCACGCAGGAACCGGTCGATCGCCTGCGCGCGATGCGCGATGCCGCGCGTCGCGCGGCGCCAGAGCTCG
>CALFNI010000553.1 GCA_937902695.1 uncultured Rhodanobacteraceae bacterium | reverse complement strand
CAGTTGCCGCGTTCGGCGACCTGATCAACGCCGATGACGCCCGCGCGCGTCTTCAAGCCGCTCATGATCGCGGTCATCGTGCCGGCGGAGTCGGCGGTCTGGAAATCGGTTTCGTACGTGCGGCTGAGGGCCGTCGCCGGAAAATTCTCGAACGAGAGGCGATGCTCCTCGCCCGATTCGCCGTTGCGCTGGCCTTCGAGGATGCGCGCGGCCGTGATCGTCGTGATGCTCATGCCGTCGCCGAGGAACACGATGACGTTCTTCGCGCGCGATTTGCGCGTCGCGCTCGCCATATTCTGATTCGCGGCGGCGGCGCCGGCGCGGAACCACCAGTCGGGCGTTTCCTGATCGGGATGATGGATCGCCGGCACGTCGATCGGCGACGGTTTCCCGGCCGCGCAGGCGATCGATGCGGCGCCGAGCGCCGTGGCGAGAAGAAAGATCTTGCGGGTGCGCATCACGTGTTCCCTCGGACGGATGCGCCGAGTATGGGTCGTGATGTGACGCCTTCGCTACATCGGAAGACCCGCGCGCATCGTCGCGCGCATGTGGCGCCGCCGCGGTTACGCGCGCCGGCGCCGGATTCGTTACGCGGGCTCGGGATCGCGCATGCGCTTGCGCTGGCGACGCGCGCGGCGCTCCGCGAGATGCGCCTCGATCAGCGCGACATTCGTGCCGGCCACTCGCGTGGCGCGGATCAGCTGCTGCTCGCTGATGCCGAGCCATTTGGCCCAGTACTGCATCGAGTGCCAGCTGCGCACGTCGACGGCGGCCGTGTCCTTCACGCCGGCGTCGGATACGGACTTGGCCGCGGGTCGCCCCACATAGCCATCGATTGCCGCAGTTTGTCGTTCAGTGACGAAGAAAGCGTGGTTCATACGTCGATCCACCTGAGTGTTGCGGCCCGGAAACCCGCCGATCGGTGCGAAGCGGTCTCGGGCCGGCGCGAAATCCCGGCAAGAGGCCGTACGAACCCGCTACCGCCCGGCATCGCGGCATCCGGAAGCGCGCAACGTCTATCCCCCCATGACGCTCCATCGATTCCGCCCGCCCGGACGGAAGGTCTTCCGTGATCCTCGTGAAGGATGAATCAAGGTTCGTGCCAACCTGCGTCCACGGCGGCACACGTCACAGGCCGAAGAATCGGGTCAGTGCGCCCGCAGGAGGCGGACCTTGTCGATCGACCAGAGCGGATCGTGGCCGCGATAGGCGAAGACGAAGCAGAGATCGTGCGCGCCGGCGACCGGCGGCCACGATGCGGTCAGCGTCGTGACGGCGGGATTGGTGACCGCCTTGTCGAGCGGAATCGTCGCGAGCGGCGTGCCGCTGCAGCCGTCGAGCCTCACGAGGAGATCGCCGTCCGCCGATGTCGGCGCCGGCCGCGGCACGATGCCGGTGACGTCGTGCGCGAGCTGGAAGTTGTACGGAATCTGGCCGACGTCGACGGCGACGCCGGCGATGCCGTCGAGCGGCGCCTGCTCGAAGATCCAGCACGGATCGAAGAGATCGGTGTCGAAGACGGCGCGAGGGCCCTCGGCCGGCGCATCGTCCTCGAGCCGCAGGCGCAGCTTGCCGCTGCACGGCTTCAGCGCGCTGCTCGTGCGCGTCAGCGGGTCTTGCGGCGCATGCGCGCGACTCATGCCGCCGTCGGCGACGTGCACGCCCATCGCGCGCTGCCGCTCGATCTCGGGCGCGAGGCGCTGTGTGAATCCGGTCCAGTCGCGCGCCGCCTTCGGCGACCACAGCGCCTCGGCGAGCGCATCGAGCCGCGGGAACGCGGCGTGCTCGACGCGTTCTTCCGTGCGCATGTGCTCGGTCCAGAGCTCGGCCTGTGCGCCGAGCATATGTGCGGCGACGTCGGCGGGCATGCCGGGCGGCACCGGCTCGAACGCATAGATGTCGGCGAGCGTGCGCAGTGTCGGGCGACCGGGCGGCTCGTCGGGCGCGTCGCTCTGCAGATGGTCGAGGTAGAGATCGGGATCGGGCGCCATGACGACATCGTGGCCCGCGTGCGCGGCGTCGATGCCGCCCTTCGCACCGCGCCACGACATCACGATCGCGTTCGGCGGCACGCCGCTTTCGAGGATTTCGTCCCAGCCGACGACGCGCTTGCCGCGCGCGGCGAGATGCTTTTCGATCGCTGCGAGGAACCAGCCCTGCATCGCGTTCTCGTTCTCGATGCCGAGCGCGCGCATGCGCGCCTGCACGCGCGGCGACGCCTTCCACTGATCCTTGAGGGCCTCGTCGCCGCCGACATGGACGTACGGACCCGGGAAAAGATCGGTCACTTCGTCGAGCACGTTTTCGAGAAATGCGATCGTCTCGTCGTCCGTGTTGACGAGGTACGCATGCACGCCCCAGTCCGGCGAGACCACGGGCGCGTCGCCGATCGAGCCCAGCTCGGGATACGCCGCGATCGCAGCCTGCATGTGGCCCGGCATGTCGATCTCGGGAACGATCGTGACGTAGCGCGCTGCTGCGTAGCGCACGATGTCGCGGATGTCGTCCTGCGTGTAGAAGCCGCCGTAGCGGACCGGCTGGCCGTTCGCGTCGGTGCCCGCCGCGCCGGCGGGGCGTCGCCACGCGCCGATTTCGGTGAGCTTCGGATAACGCTTGATCTCGATGCGCCAGCCCTGGTCGTCGGTCAGGTGCCAGTGCAGCGTGTTGAGCTTCAGGAGCGCGAGCTGGTCGATGAAGCGCTTGACGAACGCGGGCGACTGGAAATGCCGCGCGGAATCGAGCATCGCGCCGCGCCAGGCGAAGCGCGGTTGATCGGCGATGTGTACTTGCGGCACGTCGAGGCGCGAGACCTTCGTCGTGTCCGCGGTCAGGAGCTGCCAGAGCGTGACGCTGCCGTAGAAGAGCCCGCGCGGCTCGCGCGCGAACAGCAGGATGCGTTGCGGATCGACGGCGAGGTCGTAGCCTTCGCCGGACGGCACGTTCGCCGCGCGCGCGTCGAGCGAGAAGATGATCGCATCGCGTTCGGCGTGGCTGCCGAGCGGATGCACGTCGAGATGGATGCCGCGCGTCTCGGCGATGAGGTCGGCGAAGCGGTGCGCGATGCCGGCGGCTTCGGCGTTTTGCGAATCGACGATCAGCGCGGCGCCGTCGCGGAGGCGGAAGATGCCGGGCTTGGGTTCGACGAGCGCGGGCTCGGGAATCAGCGGCAGCGCTTGCGCGTGGATCGCAGGTGGCGGGGTCGGCGCCGTCGCGCAGCTCGCCAGCGCACCGAAGCAGGCGGCGAACGCGAAGATCCGGGCGGGGCGCCACATGGTCGTCATTCCGATCACCCTTCGTCGTTCCGGCGAAAGCGGGAACCTAGCGCCTTTTTTCATCGGCGCAAGAGCGGAAGGCGCTGGGTCCACCGCTTTCGCGGGGACGACGAGGGAAGAAAAACAACGGGCCCGGACACGACGTCCGGACCCGTGAACCGATCGCGTGCCGAGGGCGACGGTCAGAACTCGAAATGCAACGAGGCCATGTAACGGCGGCCGGTCTTGTACTTGCCGGCGATCATGTCCTTCTCGCCGAGATACTGCAGGTACGTCTCGTCGAGCAGGTTCATCGCGTTGAGGTTCACCGAGAAGTTGTCGCTGAAGCGCCACGACGCCGACGCATCGAGCTCGGTGTAGTCGTCGACCGACGCGGGCGGCGCGCCGGCCACGTAACCGCCGGCGAGGTAATGACTGCGCCAGCCGTAGGTGATGCGCGCCGAGAACGGTCCCTGCTCGTAGTACGGCGAAAAGTTGACGGCATCCTGCGAGTTGTACGGCAGGTCCTGGCCCGACTTCGTCTGGCCGTCGGCGTACGTGTAGTTCGCGTACATGCCGAAGCCGGTGTTGCCGAACGGCTGCTGGTAGCTCAGCGTGAAACCCTTGACGGTCGCCTTGCCGCCGTTGAGCGGACGCAGGATCGAGTAGTCGCAGAAGCCCTGCGTGTCGCAGTTGCCGAGATGGCCGTCGACGTAGACACGCTGATACGTCGCCGGATCGGTGGTCGACATCGTGTTGAACTGGCGCTCGATGTGCGAATCGGTCGATATGTAGTTCTGGATGTCCTTGTAGAACACCGATGCCGCTAGCACCGACTGCTCGGCGAAGTACCACTCGGCGGAGAGGTCGTAGTTGTACGACTTGTACGGATCGAGATTGGCGTTGCCGCCCGAGCCCGTCAGCACGGTGTCGTTGAGGAACGTGTTGTGCACTTCCTGGTTGTACGGCGCCCACGCGATGACTTCGGCCGCGGCGCCGCGCAGCACGACATCCGGCGCGACGTCCCAGGCGATGTTGAACGACGGCAGCGTGTCGTTGTGCGTGTTGTTCGCGGTCTGGTAGGTGCCGGCCGGCGCGGGATACACGGGCGTGCCGCTGTAGTTGTAGCCAGAGCTCTCGATCTCCGTGCGCACGAAGCGGATGCCGAAGTTGCCGCGCACGCCCTCGCCGCCGAAGTTCGCCTGCGCGTAGGCCGCGTCGGACGTCTGCGTCAGCGCATACGTGTTGTTGAGGAACGAGGCCGCGTCGGGCGAGTTGCCGAGCGGGCTGCCGAGCACCCAGTTGCGCACGTCGTCCCAGCTCGTCTGCACGTGATGAGCCTGGTCGTTGTTGAAGCCCTGGATATCGGTGTAGCCGTCGAATCCGATCGTCGCGAGATCGGCCGTGCGCACGCCGCCGACGATGTAGAGCGCGCGGCTCTCGTCATGCTTGGAATAGCGGTAGCCGACCAGCAGCTCGTTGATCCAGCTGTCGAAGGTCTTCGACCAGTCGAGCTGGCCGTAGACGTCCTTCGCCTCGGCCGGCCACTGGCCGTAGTTGCCGCCCCAGCCGCCGCCCGGCGTGTCGCCGTCGTGCCAGTTCGCGGGATTCGCCGCCGCAGCCGAATCGTCGAACGTGATGCCGCGATGGATATCCCACGTGTAGCCGCCGTTGTAGTACGGCTCGATGAAGGCCTGCGTGTTGTCGGTGTTGTTCGAGCGGCTGTAGCCGCCCTGACCCGACAGGCTCCAGTCGTTGCCGTGATAGACGCCGGAAAGATCGACGCCGTATGTCTTCACGACCGACGAGCGCGCCTGGTTGTCGATGTAGGTGTTGACCGGACCGTTGCCGCCGTTCGCCGGAAGTCCCGCGCACGTCGGATCGTCGTTGCCGCACGAATGGCCGCCGGTGATGAGGCCGTTGCCGCCCGGCGTAAGGCTCGTGATGTTCTGCGGCGTCTGGCTCGTGAAGCCGTACATCGACTGGTTGAAGTTGTTGAAGTTCTCGCGGACGTAGAGGCCTTTCGCTTCGAGCTCGAGCTCGCTCGTCGGCTTCCACTGCAGGTTGACCGTGCCCGAATCGCGCTTGCGCGTCTGCTGGAAATACGCGGCGTTGATTTCCTGCGGCATCAGGTCGTTCGGATTCAGCGAGCCGTTCTGGATCGCCTCGGCGATCGTCGGATTCGCCGCGGCGAAGCTCGACACCGGGCTGTAGCCGAAGATTTCCTCGCCCTGCCGATCGACCTTCTCCTCGTAATGCTGCACCGACACCGCCGCGCCGAACGTGTTGTCGGCGCTCTTGCCGCTGTAGAGGAACGATGCGTTCGGCTTGGTCGAATCGGACTGGTCGCCGTACGTGAAGCCGACTGAACCCGAGATCGTGTTGTTCGGAAGATCGAGCGGCTCGCGCGTGTGCATGATCACGGTGCCGCCGATGCTGCCTTCGGGGAGGCGCGCCTCGGGCGATTTGTAGACTTCGAGCTTGCCGAGGATTTCCGGCGCCAAGAGCGTGTAGTCGAAGCCGCGGTTCGGCTGCTCGCCGTAGAGCCACGTCGTTTCCGCGACCGGATGGCCGTCGAGGAACGTGAGGTTGAGGCTCGGATCGGTGCCGTTGATGCTGACGCGCTCGCCCTGGCCGAAGCGGCGGTCGATCGTCACGCCCGGAATCTGCGCCATCGCCTCGGCGACGTTGGTCGACGGGAACTTGCCGATGTCCTCGGCGGTGATCGCGTCGACGACCGCGTCGGCGTCG
>CALFNI010000552.1 GCA_937902695.1 uncultured Rhodanobacteraceae bacterium | reverse complement strand
GATTTCCTGAGTCGCCCGAGCAGGCCCTTGTTCGGCTCCTCGACCGGCTCGCCGCCGCGCGGCGAGCGAGGCTGCCACTCGATGAGGCCGATCGCGTCGTAGGCGTTGACGACATCGAACACATCGGCCATCGAGGCGCTGCTCGCGGCCGCGATCTCGTGCAGGCGGCCGGGCTGCAGCATCGTCGACGCGATGCGGAAATAGTCGGCAAAATCGCGCTCGATCTCGATCCAGCGCGCGAGCCTGTACGTGCCGCCGGGATCGAGATGCCTGGCGAGCTGGCCTTCCGAATGCAGCAGCACGTAGAGCCAGACGAGCTTGATGTACGGCTGCGGCGGCTCCGTCGTACGCAGCTGATTGAGCTCGGCCGACGTCAATGGCTGCCAGTCCGAGGGACGAAGCGCCGTGCGGCAATACGGCTCGAGCGCCGCGAGACGTCCTTGCGAATGGAATACCTTGAGCTTGGGATCGAGCACGAGCGAGGGCGCATCGGGCAGCGCGATGCGCGCGGGTCCGCCGAGAAGATCGCCGTCGAGGTACGCACGCAGATTGTGGCGCGCCATGTCGGACGCGGCGCCCGGGCGGCGCGCGAGTACCGTCTCCTGCGGCGCGTCGCTGCGGCTGCGCGACAGCGCATCCGGCGATTCGCGGCCACGCACGTCGCTGCGCGCGGTCGGTCCCGACGTGCCGAGTACGGTCGTGTTGTCATCGAGCGTGGTCTTGACCCGCGCGGCCTCGCGCGCGTCGGCCGGATCGACGCGCAGCAGCTCCTCGAGCCCCGGCGCGGTGTCGCTGCGGAGCGGCCCCCGCGAGGTCTCGGCGACGCCGGCCGCGTCCGCGGCGCTCGCATCGTCCTCGCCGACGTCGAGGACCCAGAAATCCTGCTTGCGCGGAACGATGCCTTCGCTGCGCTCGGCCATGCGCGCGGCGCGATTCAGCACGTCGATGACGTTCGCGAGCTTGAGCGGCCGATGCAGCGCGAGCTCGGTGCCGGCGATCTCGGGATCGTCGCTGAAGATCGCGCAGCGCATGCCGCCCGACTGCGCGCGCGTGCGCGCCATCTGGCCCGAGAACGAGGACGGATCGACGACGAGGAGATCGGCATTCGACTCGCTGCCCCACTTCCACGCATGGCCGAGCTCGGCTGCCGCCCGGCGCATCAGGAGACGCAGGTGCGCCGTCTCCTCGTCGGAAACGCCGACCACGGCGATCGTCTTGTCCTCGAGACTCACGTTGACCGGCTCTCCCCCTCGGCGCCGATGCCTGCGAAACCGCGGAAATGCTCCTGGCGAGGCGCGCGACGGCCTGCCATTGTTCCGCACTGCCGCCGCAAAGACTGAGAACTGGTGCGAAGGCCTTGCCGGATGCAGCGTGAAACGAATGCGCCGCGCGCGTCAACCGCCGTTTTCGTTCAGCGAACGGCAGAGCCCGCCTAGCGGCGGCGGCTTCGCTTCGGCTTCAGCATCGTGCCGATGCAGCGCGGCGCGCCGCAGCGGCAGGCCCAGAGCTGCTTCAGGCGCGGCGTGATCCGCTCGCCGACGTCGATACCGTAGTCGTATGTCAGCTCATCGCCGGCGCGCAGCGGCCGGATCGTCTCGATCAGCACGCGATCCTTGCGCGGGTCGCCGTCCTCGTCTTCCTCGATGACGGCCTGGCAGTTCGGCTTGCAGCTGTGGTTGATCCAGCGCGCGATATTGCCGCCGACATTCGCATCGAGGACGTACTTGTCGTTGAGCGTGAAGAGGAACGTGTGGCCGTTGTCGGGCACGTTCGCGTATTTCCTGTCGATCTGCGCGTGCGTCATGCGACGGCCGCGGTATTCGACGAGCTCGGTTCCCTTCGGGATGTCGGTGACTGCGAAGACGCCGTTGCCGTGGATCGGCGAGCGGCGGAGGGTGATGCGTCGGGGCATGAGTCGTCGGGTCGTGAAGTTCGAGCCGGGGATCATAGCGCGAGGAGGCCGCTTGCTGCGCGCCCGTCGCCGATGCCGTTGAGACCGGCGGCGACTCGCGGTAGCGTTGCGGCTCGCGGCATCGGCCGTCGTCGGGAGCTCGACATGCGCGTGCGTCTTTCCTTCCTCATCGCGTTCGTGCTCGCGGCGTCTGCATCGTCATCGATGCTGTACGCACGTTCGGGATCGAAGTCGTCCTCGCACTCGCAGCACTCCGGCCGCAAGGGACCTTCGCAATCCGGCGACAAGGGCAACTTCGACTACTACGTGATGGCGCTCTCCTGGTCGCCGAGCTACTGCGAGAGTCATCCCGACGAAGACGAGCAATGCGCGCACAAAGGCTACGGCTTCGTGCTGCACGGGCTCTGGCCGCAATACGACCGCGGCGGCGGCCCGGAGAACTGTTCGACGACGGATGACGTCGACAAGAAGACCGCCCTGCGCGCGCTCGCATTCATGCCGAGCCGTTCGCTGATCAACCACGAATGGCGCACGCACGGCGCGTGCGCCGGCATGAGTCCCGAAGACTATTTCGCGCTCGCCGATCGCGCGTTCGCGGCGGTGCACGTGCCGCCGGAGCTGGCAGCGCCCGAGAAGCCTGTCGAGACGACGCTGGATGCGCTCCGCGCGTCGTTCAAGCGCGCGAACCCCGGTCTCACCGACGACATGATGAGCCTGCATTGCAGCCGCGGCGAGCTCGTCGAGATGCGCGTGTGCCTTGACAGGAACGTCGCGTTGAAACGCTGCGGAAAACGCATGCAGACGCGTTGCCCGGCCACGGCGGACATTACGCTCCCTGCGTCGCGTTGACGTTCAAATCGATTTTGCCGAGCCGTGGACAATGAACGCGCCGCGGCTCATCGGCCGTAAAGTCTCGCGCGCCTAGCTTGCGATGCGCGGAGACGCTCGCTCGCCCTTGCAGAAGCGCTCCGCCGACGCGGCCGCCGCGCGGCCGTGCAGCAAAGGAGTAGTGGTCATGCGCAAATTGACGATTGCGATCGCATTGCTTTTGGCGCTCGCGGGGACGGCGCAAGCACAGAAACCGTCGGCGTCGGCGGGAGCGGTGGACGCGCAGGCGGATCAGCGTCAGCTCATCGACCAGATGCAGTCGCTGGATCATTTCGGGACACGCAAGATCCTGACGTTCAGCACGATGTACGGCGTCGACGGCCCGTTCGTCGGCGAGGACAATCCGATCCGCGACGTCATCGGCGACGAATTGCCGTGGACCGTCGACGGCTTCGCGATCGGCGATCTCGACACGCGCGGGCATCTTCGGATCCTCGTGCGCGGGCTCGTATTCGCCGACGACCCTTCGGTGCCGCCCGGTCTCGTCGGCACCAACGACGAGCCCTACTTCCGCGGCCTCGTGAGCTGTCTCACCGAAACGGATACCGGCGTCGAGACGCAGAACGTGATCACGGACGGCTTTCCGGCGAACGTTCATGGCGACTCGTTCATCCACGCGACGCTGGAGCTTCCGAATCCGTGCGTCGCTCCGATCGTGATGATCCTGGCGGGTTCCGAGGACAAGTGGTTCGCGGTTACCGGCTTCGAATCCGCGACAGGCGGCGGCGACGGCGGCAATCCTTCGACCCATTGATGCATCGCTGTGCGGCAAGCTCCTGACGGCATTGCAGCGCTCGAATCGAACACGGTCGTCAGCACGACACGTCAGGCGCAAGAAGACGGCGGCCGCAACTCCCGAACGTTGCGGCCGCCGCATGACGCGCTCCTCCGGTTCGCGACCTCAGCGCGCGCCGAACGAGTAACGTGCCGTCAACCAGTAGGTGCGCGCCGGCATCCGGTAATACTGCGCATCGCCAAGCTCGCTCTCGGCGACGGGATCGCGGCGGTCGGAGAGGTTGTAGCCGTCGGCGCGTACTTCCCAGCGGTCCCAGGCATAGCCGAAACCGGCGTCGAATGTCGTGTAATCGTCGGCTAGCGCCGTGTTGCGCTTGTTGAGCCAGCGCTTGCCGACATAGTTCGCGACGGCGTAGGCGCGAAATCCCTGCGGCGGCGTGAACATGAAGCCGACCGCGCCGAGGTGCTGCGGCGACATTTCGAGCAGGTTGCCCTTGAGCTGCGTCGGCACGCCGTCGAAATCCTGCAGGTAATCGCCGAAGCGCGCGTCGTGGTACGCGTACGTCCCGACGAGGGTCATGCCTTCGCCGAAGTTCCAGCGAAGCTCCGTCTCCGCGCCCGTGAACTTCTCCGTGCCCGCGTTCGTGAGCGACGGGAGGCCATCGACTTCCTGGCTCACGACGAGGTTCCTGAAGTTCATGCGGAACACCGAGAGATCCCATTCGAACCGGCCGTCGAAATGGCGGCCCTTGATGCCGAGCTCGCCGCTCTGCGCGTCCTCGGGTTTCAGGATGTCGAACTCGGCCTCGGGCCCGAAATCAACGACGGCCGGCTTGAACGCATCGCGGTAGTTCGCATAGACGGTCAGGAAGTCGCGGCCCTCCTCGAAGAACCGGTAGCTCGTGCCGAGCGAGCCGGCCCAGCGATTGTCGGTGCGCTCGTCGTTGCCGCCGTCGGTCACGACCGGCACCTCGCCGGTGAGATCTGTTTCGAGGCCCTGCGTCTTCTCGTTCGTGTGGTTGAAGCGGATGCCGGCCTCGAGGCGCCACGCTTCGGTGATCGCATATTCGAGATCGGCGTAGACGCCGAGGAAATCGCGCGTGTCCTCGAGCGCCGTCGTCTCGTCGATGTGCAGCGAGCGCCAGTCCGGCGCGTTCGAGCCGTCCGGCAGCACGGCGTATTCGAAGTTCCTGCTCTTCTGCTCGCCCTTGCCATGGAGGTAGTCGAAGCCCCAGACCAGCGTCGCGCGCTCGGCGAGCGGCGTCGCGACGTGGCTGTCGAAATAGACCTCGGTGCGATCGACGCCCTGCTGGAAGCCGTCGGCGTTGTGGGTCACGCCGTCGTCGGCGAAACCCTCGCGCAGGAAGCCCCGCACGTTGTCCGCGCTGCTCTTCGCATACGCAAGGCGCGAGCTCCAGTCGCCGATGCTCGTCGGCAGCACGTAGCCGAGCGCGAGCTGGCCGCGGTCCTCGTCGTTCCTGGCGCCCCGCGGATTGGTGTTCGCATCGAGCGGCACGCGCGGCGTGAGGCGGCCGCTTTCGCGCGGATGCGGGCTCGTCGGATCCTGATTGAGCCAGGTGCCGTCGGCGTCGAGCGTGAACTCGCCGCCGCCGAACTCGCCGGCGCCGCGATAAAGCAGATGCGCGCGATCCCAGCCGGTGCGATCGCCGCTGAGCCCCACGGTATCGGCGTCGAACAGGATCGATTGCCGCCACGGAGCGTTCGCATCGGACAGCGGCGCCGCAGCCGCAATGCGCGCGCTGCCGCGGCTGCCGATGCCGACTTCGACGCGGGCGGGCCCCTCGCCTGCCGCGTAGTGGATCACGTGGATGACGCCGACGAAGCTCGTCGCGCCGTAGCTAACGGGCGCCGCGCCCTTCAGCACCTCGATGCGCTCGACGTTCGCGAGGTCGAGGCTCGCGAGCGCCGGCGTGAACGCGCCGCCCGACGGAATGCCGTCGACGACGAGCAGGAACGCATCGAACTCGCGAAGACCCCAAAGGGCCGGCACCGACGAGCTCGGACCGCCGTCGCCGCCGGGCGCGATGTCGACGCCGGCCACGAGCGAAAGCGCGGTGCGAAGGTCGTTCGCGTTGCGCGCGCGAAGCTCCTCGCCGGTCACGATCGTCATCGTCGCGGCGACTTCGCCGAGCGGAACCGGAATCTTCGCCGTCGTGACCTCGACGGGTTCGAGCATCTGTGTTTCCTGTGCGCCGGCGGCCGTCGCGAACGCGAGCGCGACGGCGCAGGCGAGTACCTGCGTGCGAAATCCAAACGTCCCCATTGAGCCTCCCACAGCTCGAGAATTAACGAATTTCTAATCGCGTAGCCTAGGCGTGCGGCGTGGTCGGCATAACCGTCTCGCGACCTGCACGCGATCGGCCTCGAGACCGATCGAAGCGCCGGCACGCATGCGTGCGAGGCAGGTATGCTTGCGGCTTTTCCTGCTGCCTCAGACGCGATGA
>CALFNI010000551.1 GCA_937902695.1 uncultured Rhodanobacteraceae bacterium | reverse complement strand
CCGACGGGTTCATGCTGATGTTCGAGCGGCCGATCCAGGCGGTCGCGTTCGCGCTGGCATATCAGGAGGGCCTCGCAAGGCTCGGCGAGCAGGAGAAAGCGTCCCTGACCGCGCGCGTCGGCATCCACGTCGGCGACGTCGTCGTCTGGGAGAACGCACCCGGCGACGTGCAGCGCGGCGCCAAGCACACGGAAGTCGAAGGCCTCGTCAAGCCGGTCACGGCGCGCCTGATGCAGCTCGCGCTGCCGGGCCAGATCCTGCTCTCGGGCGTCGCCTACGACATCGCGCACCGCGCGCAGGGCGAGCTCGGCGACAGGCTCGCGCAGGTGCGCTGGCGCACGCACGGTCGCTACCGCTTCAAGGGTGTTCCGGAACCGGTGCCGGTGTTCGAGGTCGGCGAGGAGGGCATCGCGCCGCTGAAGCCGCCGCCGTGGACGAGCAAGGCGCACCGCGAGACGCCGATCTGGCGCCGGCCGATCATCGTCGGACTCGAAGCGCTCGCGCTCATCGCGCTGGTCGGCGTGCCGTTGTTCTATCTCACGCGTCCCGCGCCGGCGATCGCGTTCGCGAGCCGCGATTTCGTCGTCGTCGGCGATCTCAAGAACCTGACCAACGACAAGGTGTTCGACAACTCGCTGCAGGCCGCATTCCGCGTCGGGCTCGAGCAGTCGCGCTACGTGAACGTGCTGCCTGATCTCCAGGTGCGCAGCGCGCTCAAGCGCATGGAGCGCGAGCCGTCGACGCCGGTCGATCGCACGATCGGCTCCGAGATCGCGCTCCGCGAAGGCGCGCGCGCGGTCGTGTTGCCGACCGTCGCCGAGATCGGCGGCCGCGTCAGGCTCACCGCCGAGGTCGTCGACCCGACCACCGGAACCTCCGTCTACAGCGATTCGGTCGACGGCGCCGGCGAAGACTCGGTGCTGCCGAGCATGGACGAGCTCCTGCGCAAGATGCGCGGCCGGCTCGGCGAATCGCTCGGCTCGATCGGCGAGACGAGCGCGCCGCTCGCCGAAGTGACCACGAAGAACCTCGATGCGCTGAAGGCGTATTCGACGGGGCTCTCGAGTCTCGCCGACGGCAAGGGCCAGGAAGCGAACTCGCTGTTCGCGCACGCGGTCGAGCTCGATCCCGATTTCGCGCTCGCGTATCTCGCGCTTTCGAACGTCGCGTATTCCACCGGCCAGAAACCGAAGGCGCACGAATACGTCGAGAAGGCGCTTGCGCACACGGATCGCCTCGGCCCGCGCGAGAAGCTCGTCGCCGACGGCTATGCGGCGTTCTTCATCGATCCCGCCGCGGTGCGCGAGAAGTGGTCGCTGTTCGCCAAGCTCTATCCTGATGCGATGAGCGGCCAGAACAACCTCGCGCTCTCCGAATACTGGTTCGAGAACGCGCTGGAAGACGCGGCCGCAAACTTCAAGATCGTCACGGAGAGCCGCCACCCGCGCCGCGGCTATTCGTGGATGCTGCTCGGCAACATCGAGCTCGCGCAGAACCAGCCCGATGCCGCGAAGAAGGCATATGCGACCGCGCGCGAAGTCGGATCGCCGCAGCTCAACCTCGACCCCGTCAACTACGCGCTCGCCACGCGCGATTTCGCGGCAGCGGAAAAGGCGCTCGGCGAGGAGCAGACGCGAAGCTTCCCGTACTTCGAAGCCGAAAAGGCCTTGCGCCGCGCGTCCCTCGACGTCAGCCGCGGGCATTTCGACGCCGCCGCGAAATCGGCGGCCGATGCCGGGGCGATCGCCAGGAAGGCTTCGCTGACGGCGGCGCCCGAGCGTGCCGAGCTCGCCTCGATCGCGGCCGCGCTCGCCGGCGGCGACCGCAAGGCCGTCGCTGCCCTCGGCGCGTTCATCGCAGCCGAGGCGGCGCGTCTGGATGCCGCGGCAGCGAGTTTCGACTACAGCGCGTACACGCACCTTTCGCTCGCGGCGATGCTGGCGCTGCGCAACGGCGCGCCCGCCGACGCCCAGCGCGCGCTGACGGCGCTCGCGCCGCACGCCGCGACGAACGGCTATTTCAGCATCCGCGAGCCATATCAGGCGGCCGCGTGCGAAGCCGGCATCGCCAGGGACGCGAAGGAAGCCGTGCGTTGCCTTGAGGCGCTGATGTCGGACGACGCCTACTATCCGACGCACATCGCGCTTCTGCGCGCGTATCGCGCCGCCGGCGACGACGCGAACGCGCTCGCGACTGCCCACTGGCTCGTCGACCATCGTGGTCGCGCGGTCGCTGAATATCTCGGCGAGTTCGCCGCACAGGTGCCCAACCTGATCGCGGCCGACGAAGCCACGGTGGACGCGGCCGAGCTCGAGATCAAGGCCGGCCACGCCGATGTCGCGAAGAAGCTCCTCGCCGGTCTCGAAGCCGCCTGGTCGAGCGCCGATCGCGATGCGCCGCTCGCGCGGCGCATGCGCGCGCTCGACGGCCGCTCAGGTGCTGAGCAGAAAAAACGCTAGGCCCACGCGTCCGTCGACCTTCGATTTCAGCGCATCGCGCTGCTGCGCGATCGAATCGGCCGATGGCAGCGTGCGCACGGCCGGAATCGTGGCGGGATCGACGTCGACGCCGTGCTCGGCGAGCGCGCTGGCGGGATCGCCGAGCAGCTTCTCGCGGAACGCGGCATCGTTCTGCATGCGATCGAGGATCTTGTCGAGCTGGGCTCCGGCTACGGTGTTCTTGCTCACGCGATACTCCCCCCGGCGTGTGGATGGCGAACGACGGCACCGGCAGAGGGCCGAAGCCGTGCGCGAGAGTATAGGAAGAGCGATGTTGAAGGATAGGCGATGACGGCACATTCCAGGCGAATCCGGCGCTGCGGCGTCGTCATGATCGAGCCGCGCGAAGAGTTCGAGCTCGACGTCGCAGGCCTCTTCGCCGGCACGCAGGCGACGCGAGCACGCGTAAGGATGGTCGCGCTCGCGCCGCACGCGGGCGACGAGATCGAGCTCGACGAAGCCGAAGTGGCGGCGCTCGGCCGTCTCGGCGACACCGAATGGGTCGAGCGCGACGCGCTCGCCGGACGCGTTCCGGACGCCGTCGTCGAGCGCCTGCTCGCGAAAGGTCTTTTCATCGGCGACGGCGAATCCGATGCGCCGATGCGGGCGCGTGACGACACCGTCCGCGGCGTGCACTGGAAACCGCTGTCGGCGGTCGCGCACGCGTTCAGCCGCTGGCACGAGGCCGGCGTCGACGAGGACGTGCGCATCACGCGTCATCGCACGCTGACGGAGCTGATCCGCGAATCGGGTCCGCCGCCGCCGCACGTGACCTCGCGCGCCGCGCCTGAAGCCCGCCAGCCGTTGCCGGCACCGCGAGCGACCGCGATCGACGCGATCCTCGCGCGCCGCGCGACCTGCCGGAACTTCGATACCGCCGGCACGCTCGATCTCGCGCGCTTCAGCGACCTGCTGCAGCGTGTCGTCGGCTGTCAGGCCGAGGTGGAGATCCTGCCCGGCACGAAGGCGCTCAAGAAGGCGCATCCGTCGGGCGGCAGCCTGCATCCGCTGGAAGCGTATCTCGTCGTGCAGCGCGTCGAGGGCGTCGCGCCGGGGCTTTACCACTATCACGTGACGACGCACGCGCTCGAGCCGGTCGCGACCCTCGAGCCCGCGGCGCTTCGCGATTTTGCGATGCGCTGCGTCGCCGGCCAGGATTTCTTCGCCGATGCGCATGCGCTGCTGATCGTCACGGCGCGCTTCGAGCGCACGTTCTGGAAATACCGGAGCCACCCGAAGGCATATCGCGCCATCGTGCTCGAAGCCGGGCACGTCTCGCAGAACCTCTATCTCACCGCGACGGAGCTCGGCATGGGCGCGTTCGTGACGGCGGCGATCAACGAGGTCGACATCGAGGACATGTTCGCGCTCGATGCGCTTCGCGAAAGCCCGCTCGCGGTGCTCGGCTTCGGTCCGCGCGCACCCGCGAAGACGATGCTCGAGTTCGATCCGCTCGGCAAGGTCTGGGACTCCGACGCGCTGAAGCCGGCGTGACGCCGCTCACCACGCGAGATCGCCCGGCGTATCGATGTCGAAGGCGAGATCGGGCGCCGCGATCGCGATGACGTCAGGACGCGAGCGCAGCAGCTCGCGTGCACCGGTGTCGCCGGAGAGCGCGGCGACGGCATCGAACCAGCTTCGCGGCAGCAGCGCCGGCACGCCGGTCACGCCCGCATACGCGCTCGCGACCGCAAAGGC
>CALFNI010000550.1 GCA_937902695.1 uncultured Rhodanobacteraceae bacterium | reverse complement strand
TGCGGACGGACGGTAATCGGCTCTCCTGGGTCCGTGATCGAGCACCAGCACGCGCTTGTTGAGGCGCTTCACCAGGTGCAGGTCGTGACTCGCGACCAGCACGGTCGTGCCGACGGCGCCGAACTCGGCGAAGAGCTGCATGATTTCGGACGAAAGCTGCGGATCGAGATTGCCGGTCGGCTCGTCGGCGATGATCACCGGCGGCTTGGCGACGATGGCGCGGGCGATGCCGACACGCTGCTGCTCGCCGGCCGAGAGCGTCGTCGGCGACGCTTTTTCCCTGGCCAGCAGGCCGACCTTGTCGAGCGCAGCGCGCACGCGCTTGCCGATCTCCTCGCGCGAAGTGCCGGCGATGATCAGCGGCAGCGCGATGTTGTCGAACACGGTGCGATCGGTCAGCAGGCGATGATCCTGGAACACCATGCCGACGCTGCGGCGCAGCTGCGGAACGCCACGCCGGCGCACGTTCGCGAGCTGCATGTGGTTGACGACGATCTGCCCGCGCGTCGGCCGTTCGACAAGGCCGATCAGCTTCAGCAGCGTGCTCTTGCCGGCGCCGGAATGCCCGGTCACGAACACCATTTCGCCGGCGGCGATCTCGAAGCTGAGCTCGGCGAGCGCGTCCTGACCTCCGGCATAGCGCTTGCTGACCTTGTCGAAGGTGATCATCGAATCCGGAATCGTGAACGGGTAAACGGGCGCAGCTTACAAGATCGCGGCGAAACTCACTTCACCATCTGGTTCAAGCTGAAAATCGGCAGCAGGATCGCGAGCACGATGAAGAGCACCATGGCGCCGACGAGCAGGATCACGGCCGGGCCCAGCACCGCGGTCAGCGCCGCGAGCCAGCGGTCGAGCTCGCGCTGCTGCTGGGCAGCCGCCTCGGCGAGCATGCGCGGCAATTCGCCCGAGCGCTCGCCGCTCGCGATCAGGCGCAGCGCGACCGGCGGAAAGAGCCCGCTTTCGCCGAGCGCGCGCGAGAACGCGGTGCCCTCGCGAACCTTGAACGCTGCGCGGCGCATCGCCTCGCGCATCGGCAGGTTCGGCACGACCTGCGCCGCGATGCCGAGCGCATCGAGCAGCGGCACCGCGCTTTCGGCGAGCAGCGCGAGCGTGCGCGTCGCGCGTGAAGTGTTCGCCGCGCGCGTGAGGCGCCCGATCAGCGGCAGCCGCAGCAGCCACGCGTGCCAGCGGTAGCGCACCGCGTCGCTGCGCAGCGCCATCCGTGCACCGGCGATCGCCACGACGAGCGCGATCAGCACGAGCCAGCCCCACGCCCGCATGAACGCCGAGAGCGCCATCAGTGCGCGCGTCGCGAACGGCAGCGTCTGGTGGAGGTTCTGGAACACGCCGACGATCTGCGGCACGACCCAGGTCAGCAAACCCATGACGACCGCGAGCGCGACGATCGCGAGCAGCACGGGATAGGCGAGCGCGGCGATGATCTTCTGTTTCAGCGCATCGCGCGCTTCGGCGTAGTCGGCGAGCTTGTCGAGAACCGTGGCGAGGCGGCCGGATTGCTCGCCGGCGCCGACGGTCGCGCGAAAAATATCGGGAAAGCTTTCCGGAAACTCGGCCATCGCCTGCGCGAGGCTCGCGCCTTCCATCACGCGCGCGCGAAGCGCCACCGTCATGCGGCGCTGGCGCTCGTTGTCGGCCGGCTCGGACAACGCGCCGAGCGCTTCGTCGATCGGGAGTCCGGCGCCGATCAGCGTCGCGAGCTGGCGCGTCAGCAACGCAAGCTCGGCGCCGCCGATGCCGCGCCGCGCGAAGACACCACGTTCCTGCGATTCGCCTTCGCGGACTTCCTCGACCGAGAGCGGATTCAATCCGCGCTCGCGCAGCGTCCCGCGCACGGAACGCGCGGTATCGCCCTGCAGGACGCCGCGCTGCGTCTTGCCGGCCTCGTCGAGCGCCTGGTACGCGAATGCGGGCATCGATCAGAGCAGCAGGTTCCGGAAAGGTTGCCTATTCTTCCAGCGATAGCCGTCGAAGTCGCGCTGATCGGTCGACAGAATGCGGCCTTCGCCCAGATCCTCGGCGAGAATCACGAGCGAGGCATCGGCAAGATCCATGGGCAGGTCGCGGTAGCGGCTCATCAGCGCGTGCGCGCGGAACAGTGCGTCGGCCGGCGGCTCGGGTATCCCGCACGCGCCGCGCGCGACACCGTCGATGAACGCGATGCACTGCGCGACGCCGACCCGCGCGCAGAGTAGGTGCGTGACCTCCGTCAGGACGGGCCACGTGCTGACGAAGCCTTCGGCGGAGTGCCGGTCGAGCGCGGCGCGCGCGGCGGCATGATGGCGATCGCGCCGGTTGCCGAGCGCGATCCAGAAGCCGCTATCGGCGAGGATCATCGGGCTTCGGTTCGGAGACGCGAAGCGGGATCTTCTCGTCGAGCGCGTCCATCAGATATGACTTGTAGCGCGTCGAAAGATCGGCCGGGCCTTCGCCGCCACCGAGGAAGCCGCTGGCCGCGAGAAGCGTCGCCGCGTCGGTGCGCGGCCTCTTGCGTGCGGCGTGGTACTCGCGCAGCGCGTCGCGCAGCAGCTCGGAGGCTGAAATCCCGCCGCGCCGCTGCAGCTCGCGGAAGCGGCGCGCATCCTCGCCCGTCAGGCGCGCGTTGATGCGGATTTCGTCGGCGGGCGTGCGCGGCATGTCATAAGTGTATGACAGCCGCTGGGGCGTGGGCAAGCCAGGCGCGGGGGCGGATTTGGTCATGCGCGCGCAAACGAGAAACGGACCCCGAAGCGGTCAATCCTCCCGCGTGACGCGAAGCACCTCTTCCGAGGACGTGATACCGGTGGCGCACTTGCGCCAGCCGTCGTCGAGGATCGACGGCGATCGCGTGCGCGCATGCCGTTCGAGATCGGCCTCGGATGCGCCTTCGTGGATGAGCTTGCGCATCGTCTCGTCGATGCCGACGAGCTCGTAGATTCCGGTGCGGCCCTTGTAGCCCGCATGCCGACCTGCGAGATCGGAGCGCGGGCGATACAACGTCGCCGAAAGGTTCGTGGGCTTGCCGAACGCGGCGAGCGCCGAGGTCGTCGCACCATAGGCTTCGCGCACCGACGGATCGAGCACGCGCACGAGCCGCTGCGCGAGGACGCCGATCAGCGACGACGCGAGCAGGAACGGTTCGACGCCCATGTCGCGAAGGCGCGTCACGGCACCGACCGCCGAGTTCGTATGCAGCGTCGACAGCACGAGATGGCCGGTCAGCGACGCCTGCACCGCGATCTCGGCCGTCTCGAGATCACGGATCTCGCCGACCATGACCACGTCGGGATCCTGGCGCAGGATCGCGCGCAGGCCGCGCGCGAACGTCATGTCGACGCGCGTGTTGACCTGCGTCTGGCCGACGCCGTCGATGTAGTACTCGATCGGATCCTCGACCGTCATGATGTTGCGCGACGTGTCGTTGAGCTTCAGCAGCGCGCCGTAAAGCGTCGTCGTCTTGCCCGAGCCGGTCGGGCCCGTGACGAGCAGGATGCCGTGCGGCCGCGCGATCATGTCTTCGAGGCGCGCGCGCGTCGTCTCGTCCATGCCGAGCTCGGCGAGATCGAGCTTGCCGGCCTGCTTGTCGAGAAGGCGCAGCACGACGCGCTCGCCGCGTCCGGCCGGGATCGTGGAGACGCGCACGTCGACCGGCCGTCCGGCGATGCGAAGGCCGATGCGTCCGTCCTGCGGCAGGCGCTTCTCGGCGATGTCGAGCTTCGCCATGACCTTGATGCGCGAAACGACGGCGTTCGCGATCGCCTTCTGCGGGCTCAGCACTTCGCGCAGCACGCCGTCGATGCGGAAGCGCACGACGAGGCGATTTTCGTAGGGCTCGATGTGGATGTCCGACGCGCCTTCCTTGACGGCTTCGGTCAGGAGCGCGTTGATGAGCCGGATGATCGGCGCGTCGTCCTCGCTTTCGAGGAGGTCCTCGGGCTCGGGCAACTCGTCGGCGAGCGTCCTGAGATCGAGCCGCTCGTCGAGATCCGACACCATCGCGCGCGCATCGTCGCCCTGTTCGTAGAGATCGCGCAGGAGCCGCTCGAACTCGTTGCCGGGCAGCGTCGTGAAGCGGAGCGGCGCGCCGAGGTGCCGGCGCAGCTCGGCAAGGATCTCGACTCGCACGCCGTCGCGGCAGGCGATCTCGGCGTGATCGTCGCGCCAGCCGGTCAGCGCGATGCCGTGCCGGCGCGCATAGCCGAACGTCGGGCGCGACGGCCTGGCGACTTCGCTCATGGCTGGCGCACCGGCTCCGGATGCGAAACGGCCGGCTGGCCGTCGAGCGTCGGGCTGGCGAGGAAATCGTGCACGTTCGGCAGCAGCGGACGCTGCTCCGACGGCGTGATCGGCCACGCCTCCTCGCGCATCTGCAGCTGCTCGGTGCGCATGAAGTTGTATTTCTCGCTCGATACCGCCGCCTCGGTTGCCGCGTCGCGCAGGATGCGCGGATGCAGGAAGATCATGAGGTCGGTCTTGGTGTGGTCGTTCGTGCGGTAGCGGAACAGGTTGCCGAACAGCGGAATGTCGCCGAGCACCGGCACCTTCTGCACGTTGTCCTTGGCCTGGTTGTCGAGGAGGCCGCCGAGCACGAGGAGCGCGTTGTCCGCGACGAGCACGCTCGTCGTGAGCTCGCGCTTGTTCGTGACGAGATCGACCGCGCCCTGCACCGGCGGCAGCAGGTTCGAGACTTCCTGATGCAGGTCGAGCCGCACCGCGTCGCCTTCGTTGATGTGCGGCGTCACCTTCAGCACGAGGCCGACGTCCTTGCGCTCGATGGTCTGGAACGGATTGGTCACGCCGGTCGTCGACGAGCCGCCGACAGTCGTCGTCGTCTGCGAACCGAGCGCGTTCGTCGTGTACTGCCCGGTCAGGAACGGCACTTCCTGCGCCACCTTGATCTCGGCTTCCTGGTTGTCGAGCGTCAGCACCGACGGGGTCGAGAGAACATTGGACTTGCCGTCGCCCTCGAGCGCCGTCACCAGCGCGCCGAGCTGGAAGATCGTGTTGCGTCCGACCGGGATCGTGCCGTTGATATATCCGAGGTTGAATCCGTTGCCGACGCCGAGCGGATTCTGCGCCGCATTGATGATGTTGTTGCCCGGCGTCGTGCCGGTGAAGTTCGTGCCGCCGATGACGCTGTCGCGCAGGCTGCCGTCGGCGTTTTTCTTGAACGGAAGCTGCCACTGCACGCCGATCTCGCTCGCGGTCTGGTCCGCGACTTCGGCGACGACCGCTTCGATCAGCACCTGCGCGCGGCGCACATCGAGCTGGCGCACGACGGCGGCGAGCGAGCGGAAGATCGCCGGCGGTGCGCTGATGATCAGCGCATTGTTCGGATCGTGCGCCTGGATCGTCGCCGGCGACGCGCCCGCGACTTCGCCGGCTTTCGCGGCGGTCGGCGGCGCGATGCCGGTCAGCGTCGCGGCGATGCCCTGCAGGATCGGCACGAGGTCCTTCGCGTTCGCGTAGCGCAGGAAGATCACCTGCGTGTCGCCGCCGTTGTCGATCGGCGAATCGAGATGCGCGACCAGCGCACGCAGCTTGAGCCGCCCGGCCTTCGCGCCCGAGATCAGCACCGAGTTCGTGCGCGTGTCGGCGAAGACGCGCGGCGATTCGCCCGGCGGCGCGCCCTTGTCGTCGGCGAGGAGCGTCAGCGTGCGCGCGATCTCGGCCGCGTTCGCGTGCGTCAGCGGGATCACTTCGACTTCGGCATCGGCCGAGGTGTCGATGCGCTGGATGATGCCGGCGAGCCGCTGCACGTTCGCGGCCCGATCGGAAATGATCAGCGAGTTCGACGACGCGTGCGCGATGATCTGGCCGCCCTGCGGCATCAGCGGACGCAGGATCGGCACGAGCTCGGCGGCGCTGACGT
>CALFNI010000549.1 GCA_937902695.1 uncultured Rhodanobacteraceae bacterium | reverse complement strand
GCGCAAGACGGGTTCATTGGCATCTACTCGATGATCTACCCGAGTCGGCGTCGAGCCAGGGTTTCGGTGAGCGCCGATCCCGGACGATCCCGTCCGAGGCTCGCTTCGCCGCGCTCGCGCCCGATCATGTCCGGCGTTCGTGCAGGATGCGCGGCCGGTTTGCCGCGCGACAGGAAACGGCGCGCTTTTCCGTATTCGAAGTTCATCCGCCACGACAGGAATCACGATGCTTGCACTCGCTACACCGCTTCTTGCGCTTGCGCTCGGCGCCGCCCTCCCGGACGGACGCGACACGGCATGGATCCCGGCATCGGTCGATGCGGGCTGCGATGTCACCGACATCGATTTCTCCGACCGCCTGCACGGCTTTGCGACATGCGCATTCAGCGACGCGATGACGACCGACGACGGCGGGCTCTCCTGGCACGTGTTCGGCACCGGATTGCAGCAGAGCCTCCTGTTCGCGCACGCGTCGAGCACGGACGAGCTCTACGCCGCGCGCCTCGGCTTCTATCACAGCACCGATCGCGGCCAGCACTGGGAGGAGCTCGGCGGCCTCAGCGACAACTTCGGCAGCGTATTCGACGTGTACTTCGGCGACGCGGGCCATCTCGTCGCGATCCAGGGCGGCACGCTCTTGACGAGCGACGACGGCGGCGCCCACTGGCAACCGCGCTGGCCCGAAACGCAGGATTTCTACTTCGACGAGCTGCATTTTCCGAGTGCATCGGTCGGCTACGCGAGCGGCGGCATTTCGAGCGAGGCCGGCAGCCTCGGCAGCATCCTGCGCACCGACGACGCCGGCGTGAGCTGGGCCCCGCTCGCGTTCACGCACGGCGAGATCGTCGCCGCCGATTTTCTCGATGATGCTCGCGGTGTCGTCGCGACGCAGCCGGGCGAGCTCTGGTCGACGGCCGACGGCGGCGGCAGCTGGCAGCTGATCGGCGCGACGCCGGATGCGAGCCTCCTCCTCGATCTCGTCCATCGCGACGACATGCACTGGTATGCCGTTTCGCTGCAGGGCTGCCTCTATGAAACGCGCGATGCCGGCGTGACCTGGGAGACCGGCTACTGCGATCCGAATGCGAATGCGCTCGCCGCGATCACGCTGCGCGGCGGACCCGCGATCGCCGGCGGCAACGGCGGCGTCGTGCTGTTCGAGAACCGCATCCTCACGGACGGCTTCGAGTGATCGCGACCGGTTGCGCCGGCAGCGGCGCACCGGCTCCGGCGAAACCTTGCTAGCATGCGGCCACGCAAACGGTTTTCCGGAACATGACCGAAGCAAGCACCGCGCGCGAGACCGCTGTCGCCGCGCGCATCGACGAGGCGAAACGTCTCGCCGGCGCCGGCCGCATCACCGAGGCCGAGCAGGCGTTTCTCGCGATCCTGCGCGATGCGCCGCGCGAGACCGACGCGCTCAATTTCGTCGCGATCCTCGCGCACGAGCGCGGTCGCTACGCGCAGGCGCTGGCGCTGCTCGAGCGCGCGCGGGGCGTCGCTCCCGACGATCCGGTCACGCTGACGAATCTCGGCGTGACGAACGCCGCGCTCGGCCGGCTGGATCAGTCGATCGACGCGTTGCGCTCGGCGTTGAAAATCGCGCCCGGTCTCTACCTCGCGCGGCTTCGGCTCGGCGAAGTCATGGAGGGCGCCGGCCGTCCGCGGGATGCGCTGCCGCTCTTTTTCGGCGCGATCTACTCGGCGCAGAACGCCGGCCAATGGCTCGGCGACGACACGACGCCGCCCGGCCTTCGCCCGCTCGTGCTGCACGCGATGCGCACCGTCGCGGCCGGCCGGCGCCGGCTCTTTTCGGCACTGATGCAGCCGCTGCGCGATCGGCACGGCGCGGCGGCGCTCGCGCGCGTCGAGAAATGCCTCTCGGTGTACCTGACCGAGCTTCCGGCGAACTTCCCCGATCCGGCGCAGCGGCCGAAGTTTCTCTATTTCCCGGACCTGCCGACGACCCGCTTCTACGCGCCCGAGCTCTTCCCGTGGTACGCCGAGCTCGAAGCCGCGGCGACGTCGATCCGCGAGGAAATGCTCGCCGTGCTCGCCGAGGATTCCGGCTTCGAGCCGTTCCTCGGCCACTTCGAGGACAACCAGCTCGAAGGCCATCTCGCCAACGCGATCGGCGGCAAGCCGGTCTGGAATGCGTTCTTCTTCCATCGCCACGGCGCGCGCTACGAGCCGAACCACGCGCGCTGTCCGCGCACGTCGGCGGTACTGGACAAGGTGCCGCTCTGCTTCGTGCGCGACCACTCGCCCGAGTGCTGCTATTCGGTACTCACCGCGGGCTCGCACATCCTGCCGCACACCGGCGTCACGAACACGCGGCTCGTCACGCACCTCGGGCTCGTCGTTCCCGACGGCGACATCCGGCTGCACGTCAGCGGCGAATCGACGGGCTGGCAGGAAGGCCGCTGCTTCACGTTCGACGACACGTTCGAGCACGAAGCGTGGAACCGCAGCGACAAGACGCGCGTCGTCATGCTGATGGACGTCTGGAATCCGCACCTCACCGACGTCGAGCGCGAGGCGCTGACGACGCTCGTGCCCGCGATCGGCGAGTTCAACGAAGCCGCCGGCATCTGAGGATCGGGCGCCCTGCGCGGCGCCGACGGCAAGCCTCGCACCCGCCGCGTGTCGGCGAGAAGGGCATCCGGTTCGCGCAAGGCACGAGGGACCTTCGTGTCCGCGCCGACGATGCGCGGCGCATGGCGACGCGCTCGCCGGCTGAGGCTAGCTAGATCCCGGCCGGCAGGAACACGAGCAGCGCGATGCCGAGCGCGATGCGGTAGATCGCGAACGCCGTGAAGCGGTGCGTGCGGATGTAGCCGAGCAGCCATTTCACCGCGACGAACGCCGTGACGAGCGAGACCACGAACGCGATCGCGAGCCCGGACCAGTCTTCGTGCGCGCCGCCGGCCTTCATCGCCTTCATGAGCTCGTAGCCGCTCGCCGCGAACATCGTCGGAATGCCGACGAGGAACGCGAACTCGGTTGCCGCCGCACGGTTGCCGGTGCCGGCCAGCATCGCGACGAAGATCGTCGCCGCCGAGCGCGACGTGCCCGGGAAGATGCCCGCGACGACTTGCGCGAGCCCGACGAGGATCGCGACGCGCCAGGTGATGTCGCTGCGCTCAGGCTGACGCGCGGCGAGCATCTCGGCGCCGATCATCCAGACGCCGCCGACGATCAGCGCCCACGCGACCGGCGTGATCGTCTTGGGCAGCTCGAAACCGAGCTTCGTGGCGAGGAAGCCGAGCACCGCCGTGATCAGGAACGCGACGGCGAGCTTCAGCGCGTAGTCGCGGTTCTTCGGATCGCCAAGGCCGGTCGCGAGCTCCCACAGGCGCCGCCAGTAGATCAGCACGACCGCGAGGATCGCGCCGGCCTGGATCACGACGTTGAAGACCTCCGATCGATGGCCGAGCCAGTGCTCGGCAATGAGCAGATGCCCCGTGCTCGAGATCGGCAGGAACTCGGTGACGCCCTCGATGACGCCGAGCAGGATCAGGTTGACGAGCTCGCCCACGTGCGTTTTCCCCTGATCGTCCGGTTGCGGAAGGCGCGAAGGATAGGCGAGATCGGTGCTGCGCCGGCAATCACGCGAACGCATTTACGCGAAGCACCAATTTCGTGCTTTTGGCAAATCATTAGCACCAAAATGGTGCGTAGTTGCGCAACGAGAACTTTCAACCCACTGTTTTCAGTGGCATTTCAAACGATGCAGTGCTGGCACATCGCTTGCTCCTGCAAGCCCACTACAACCTTTCCGGGACGTGCGATGGCCACGAATCAGGTCTTCAAGATGATCAAGGACAACGAGGTCGAGTTCGTCGATCTCCGCTTCGCCGACATGCTCGGCAAGCAGCACCACGTGAGCTTCCCGGCGCACTCGGTCGACGAGTCGCTGTTCGAGGACGGCAAGATGTTCGACGGCTCGTCGATCGCCGGCTGGAAGGGCATCAACGAATCCGACATGGTCCTGATGCCGGACGCGGCGAGCGCCGTCATCGATCCGTTCGCCGCGCACAAGACGCTGCTGCTGCAGTGCGACGTGCTCGAGCCGTCGACGATGCAGGCGTATGCGCGCGATCCGCGCTCGGTCGCCAAGCGCGCCGAGGCGTACCTCAAGTCGACCGGCATCGCCGACACGGCATTCTTCGGTCCGGAGCCCGAGTTCTTCATCTTCGACTCGGTGCGCTTCCAGAACGACATGCACCGCGTCATGTACGAGATCGATTCCGAAGAAGGCGCGTGGACGTCTTCATCGAAGCTCGAAGGCGGCAATTCGGGCCAGCGTCCGGGCGTCAAGGGCGGTTATTTCCCGGTGCCGCCGGTCGATTCGTTCCAGGACCTGCGCAGCGAAATGTGCAAGGTGCTCGAAGCGTGCGGCATGACCGTCGAGGTGCATCATCACGAAGTCGCGACCGCGGGCCAGTGCGAGATCGGCACGCAGTTCTCCACGCTCGTCAAGAAAGCCGACGAGCTGATCACGATGAAGTACGTGATCAAGAACGTCGCGCACCAGAACGGCAAGACCGTCACGTTCATGCCCAAGCCCATCGTCGGCGACAACGGCTCGGGCATGCACGTGCACCAGTCGCTCGCGAAGAACGGCCAGAACCTGTTCGCCGGCGATCTTTACGGCGGCCTTTCGCAGACTGCGCTCTACTACATCGGCGGCATCTTCAAGCACGCGCGCGCGATCAACGCGTTCTCGAACTCGACGACGAACAGCTACAAGCGTCTCGTGCCGGGCTTCGAGGCGCCGGTCATGTTGGCGTACTCCGCGCGCAACCGCTCCGCGAGCTGCCGCATCCCGTTCGTGCATTCGCCGAAGGGACGCCGCATCGAGGTGCGCTTTCCCGATCCGATCAATTCGGGCTACCTCACCTTCACGGCGCTGATGATGGCCGGCCTCGACGGCATCCTCAACAAGATCGACCCGGGCGCGCCGAGCGACAAGGATCTCTACGATCTGCCGCCCGAGGAAGAGAAGAACATACCGACCGTCTGCCACTCGCTCGATCAGGCGCTCGAAGCGCTCGACAAGGATCGCGCGTTCCTGAAGGCCGGCGGCGTAATGACCGACGACTTCATCGACGGCTACATCGACCTCAAGATGCAGGAAGTCACGCGCTTCCGCGCGGCGACGCATCCGCTCGAGTACCAGATGTATTACGCGATCTAAGCAAGGCGCAACGCGGCAACCCCCTCTCCCGCTGCGCGGGAGAGGGTTGGGGTGAGGGCCAACGAAGCTGTAGACGAATCGGTCCTCACGTTCGATTGGGACTTGCGAACGGTACGATGAACTTCTCGATCTGGCTCGCCTTCCTCATCACCGCAACGGTCGCCTCGTTCGTGCCGGGCCCGGCGGTCCTCTATGTCGTCGGCCAGGGCATGCGTCACGGCCCGCGCAAGGCGATCGCCGCGAACCTCGGCATCCTCTCCGGCAACGCGATCTGGTTCACCGCATCGGCAATCGGACTCGCCGCGCTCGTCGCCGTCGCCGCGCCGGCGTTCACCGCGATCCGGTGGCTCGGCGTGGCGTATCTCACGTGGCTCGGCGTCAGTGCATGGCGCGATGCGCTGCGTGGCACGGGTCCGATGCAGCGGATCGCGGCGCCGGTGCCGGGGACGCTTCGCATGTGGCGTCAGGGCGTCCTGCTGCAGCTCGCGAATCCCAAGGCGATCCTGTTCTTCACGGCGCTGCTGCCGCAATTCGTCGACGCGACACACGCGATCGCGCCGCAAATTGCCGTGCTCGCGATCACGAGCATCACCTCGGAGTTCGTCGTGCTGGCGTTCTACGGCTGGCTCGCCGCGCGCGGCGGCGCGTTGCTCGTCGCGCGTCCG